>NZ_JBFODN010000143.1:0-13266 GCF_040908345.1 Aeromonas sp. R3-1 | reverse complement strand
CCCCGGGCCCGCCCGGGGTTCTCTTTATCCAGCACGGCTGACCCGAATTATCCGCTCAGCTCACTCAGGTCACTGCCAGTCAGCACCAACGGCGAACACGCCGGCAATACGCCACATACTCGTCGCCGAAACGGGCATGCAACAGCCGCTCCTCCGGCATGATCTGAAAGCGGGTCAGCCAGGCAACCAGCACGATTGGCCCAACCCAGACCCAACTTCCACCGAGATAACAGCCCCAGGCGACCAGCCAGCTGAGCAGTCCCAGATACATGGGATTGCGACTGACACGATAGACGCCACAGGTCACCAGACGACTGGTGTGCTGAGGTTTGGTGGGGCTGACCGTGGTCTGGTGGTGACGAAACCGTTGCAGTGCCCCAAAGCCCATGATGGCCCCTACCACGATCAGCGCAGCCATCAGTACCATTGCCCAGATACCGGGCTGGCTCTCCCCTCTTAGCCACCACATGGTTCCCGCACAGAGCAGGAAGATCAGCGGTGGTGGCAAACGTAACTCAAGATTGACCATTTTATTCCCCTGACGAGTGTCGGCCGAACCCGTGTTGCGGTAGACTCCCAACCAGTCAGCGCCTGTTGAGAGTGACAAAGATCATAATAATAACAACAAGTTGTGGTTAAACCACCACCAATGTGGCCGACCCCGTCCAAACTATCCAACGCGAACAACAAAAAGGAATCACCATGCACAAGAAAACTCTGCTGGCTACCCTGATCTTCGGCCTGCTCGCGGGCCAAGCCGTTGCGGCTCCCTATCTGCCCCTTGCGACGGATCATCGCAGCGGCCAGGAGCAAATCGCCAGCAACGCCTGGTTGGAAGTGGATCTGGGCGCCTTTGAACACAATATCCAGACCCTCAAGGATCGCCTCGGCGACAAGGGCCCGCAGATCTGCGCCATCATGAAGGCCGACGCTTATGGTCATGGCATCGACCTGCTGGTCCCCTCCGTGGTCAAGGCCAATATCCCCTGCATCGGCATCGCCAGCAACGAAGAGGCGCGCGTCGCCCGCGAGAAGGGCTTTACCGGCCGTCTGATGCGGGTGCGTGCTGCCACCCCGGATGAAGTAGAGCAGGCCCTGCCCTACAAGATGGAGGAGCTGATCGGCAGTCTGGTGAGTGCCCAGGGTATCGCCGATATCGCCCAGCGCCACCACACCACCATTCCGGTGCATATTGCGCTCAACTCCGCCGGCATGAGCCGCAACGGCATCGACCTGCGTCTGGCCGATGCCAAGCAGGATGCGCTGGCCATGCTCAAGCTAAAGGGGATCACCCCGGTCGGCATCATGACCCACTTCCCGGTTGAGGAGAAAGAGGACGTCAAGATGGGGCTGGCCCAGTTCAAACTGGACTCCCAGTGGCTGCTGGAAGCGGGCAAGCTGGATCGCAGCAAAATCACCATCCACGCCGCCAACTCCTTCGCCACCCTGGCCGTGCCGGACGCCTACTTCGACATGGTGCGCCCGGGCGGCCTGCTCTACGGTGACTCCATCCCCTCCCACACCGAATACAAGCGGGTGATGGCATTCAAGACCCAGGTCGCCTCGGTCAACCACTATGCAGCGGGCAACACCGTCGGTTATGACCGCACCTTTACCCTCAAGCGTGACTCCTGGCTCGCCAACCTGCCGCTGGGCTACTCCGATGGCTATCGCCGTGCCCTCAGCAACAAAGCCTATGTGCTGATCCAGGGTCAGAAGGTACCGGTGGTCGGCAAGACTTCCATGAACACCATCATGGTGGATGTGACTGATCTGAAAGGGGTGAAACCCGGCGACGAGGTGGTGCTGTTTGGCCGTCAGGGTGACGCCGAAGTGAAACAGGCGGATCTGGAGGAGTACAACGGCGCCCTGCTGGCGGACATGTACACCATCTGGGGCTACACCAACCCCAAAAAGATCAAACGCTGATCACGCGATATGAAAAAGGGCTCCCGCGGGAGCGCTTGTTGTTATTGCTTAATTGTCTGCCGCGCTCAAGCGGCCTTTTTACGGGTCACAAACAGACTCAGCCCCATGGATGCCAGCAGGATCAATGCAACTACGCCCAGTGCAATGCCGGTCGGGATCTTGAAGATATCCAGCAGTAGCATCTTGACCCCGATAAACATCAGGATCAGCGCCAGACCGTATTTGAGCAGGGCGAAGCGATCAGCCACACCCGCCAGCAGGAAGTACATGGCGCGCAGACCCATGATGGCGAAGATGTTGGAGGTCAGCACGATGAAGGGATCCGTGGTCACCGCAAAGATGGCCGGGATACTGTCCACCGCAAAGATGAGATCGCTCACCTCCACCAGCACCAGAATGAGCAGCAGCGGGGTGGCATAGCGCACACCGTCACGCCAGACGAAGAACTTCTCCCCTTCCAGGGTCTCGGTCACCTTGAAGCGACGGCGCATCCAGCCCAGCAGCGGGTTGTTGGCCAGATCCGGCTCCTTGTCGGCCGCCCAAAGCATCTTGGCACCGGTCAGCAGCAAGAAAGCGCCGAACAGGTAGAGGATCCAGTGGAACTGCTCGATGAGCCAGCTGCCCGCAAACACCATACCGGCACGCATCACGATGGCACCCAGTACCCCGTAGAGCAGCACCCGGCGCTGTAGCTCGGCCGGAATGGCAAAGTAGCTAAACAGCATCAGCCAGACGAAGACGTTGTCCACTGCCAGCGCTTTCTCGATGAGGTAGCCGGTGAGGAACTCCAACCCCTTCTGGTTGGCGATTTCACGGCCCGCGCTGTGATCGAGCCAGAGCCAGATAGCCAGGTTGAAGAGCAGGGCAACACTGATCCAGATGAGGGACCAGACGCCCGCCTCTTTGAGAGATACCTTGTGTGACTTGCCGCCACCGACAAAGCGTATGTCTATCCATAACAGGACCAGCACTATGCTGAAGAAACCGGTCCACATCCACCATTCACCCATTTTCACTTCTCCCAAAAACGACAAAACCCACGACCGAGAGGCGTGGGTTTGCGTTTGGAGCAGATACACCTTGCCTCTCGGCAAGGTCTCACTTACAGCTGATTTGCATCGACTGCCCGGCTGCCGGGTGCACTGCAGGATATGGGTGCACCGTAATGACGACAAACCGGCGAGAAGTTACTCCCCTTGTTGCGCGGATAGTAGCAGCGGTAAAAGATAACGCCAAGAGGCATCTTCACTGCCGTCAAAAATAAATCGGGGCCCCATCAAGGAGCCCCGCAAACAGGTTCAACACATCCCCATCAGAGCGGATCGACCTTGAGGCAGGAGACCGCGTGATCGAAGTTACCCTCCAGCACGGGGCGGGTCTTGGCGCACTCGGGGCCAGCCACCGGACAGCGGGTACGGAACACACAACCGGACGGCGGATTCATCGGTGAGGGCAAATCCCCCTCCAGGATCTGGATCACCTTGTTGCGCTCCAGCTCAGGGTCCGGGATCGGCACCGCTGACATCAGCGCCTTGGTGTAGGGATGCAACGGGTTGGCAAAGATCTCCTTGCGGGTCCCCAGCTCAACGGCGTTGCCCAGATACATCACCAGCACCCGATCGGAGATATGCTTGACCACCGACAGGTCGTGGGCGATGAAGATGAGCGACAGCCCCATCTCCTTTTGCAGGGATTTGAGCAGGTTGACCACCTGCGCCTGAATGGAGACGTCGAGCGCCGACACCGGCTCGTCGCAGATGATCATCTTGGGCTCGAGGATCAGCGCCCGGGCAATCCCGATCCGCTGGCACTGGCCGCCGGAGAACTCGTGCGGATAGCGGTTGACCAGGTTGGGCAAGAGCCCCACCTTGCTCATCATGGCGCGCACCTTCTCTTTCACCTCTTCCCGCGGCAGGTTGGGGTAGAAGGTGATAAGCGGCTCGGCGATGATGTCGCCAATGGTCATGCGCGGGTTCAGAGAAGCCAGCGGGTCCTGGAAGATCATCTGGATCTCTTTGCGCTTCTCGCGCAGGGCATTCTGATCGAGCTTGGTGAGATCGTCACCCAGCCACACCACCTTGCCATCGGTGGCCGGTACCAGACCGATGATGGCGCGGGCAAAGGTGGACTTGCCGCAGCCGGATTCACCCACCACGCCGAGGGTTTCACCTTCGTAGAGGCGCAGGGTAACACCATCGACCGCCTTCAAATCGGATGGCTTGGCCCAGGGCCACGCCTTGCCACTCTTGATACTGAAGTGGACCTTGAGGTCAGACACTTCCAACAGCAATTTTTTGTCGGCACCCATTTAGTTGGCCCCCTTGTTGATGGCATCCGAAACCCAGTGACAGGCACGCTCTCGACCGTCGTTGAACGGGGTCAGAACTGGTGACTGCTGGCCGCAAATCTCGCTGACCCGGTGGCAACGCTCCTGGAAGGGGCAGCCGGTGGGCAGACGCAGCAGGTTGGGCGGATTGCCCGGGATGGTGGGCAGCACTTCCCCTTCGGTATCGAGGCGGGGAATGGCGCGCAGCAAGCCTTCGGTATAGGGGTGGCTCGGGCGATAGAAGATATCGTCTACCTTGCCGTACTCCATGGTACGACCGGCATACATCACCAGCACCTTGTTGCAGATACCGGCGACCACGCCAAGGTCATGGGTGATCATGATGATGGCGGTGTTGAACTCGCGCTTGAGCTCGTTCATCAGAGTCATGATCTGGGCCTGTACGGTCACGTCGAGTGCGGTAGTCGGTTCGTCAGCGATCAGCAGTTGCGGCCGGCAGAGCAGTGCCATGGCGATCATCACCCGCTGACGCATGCCGCCGGAGAACTCGTGGGGATACATCCCCATCCGCTTGCGTGCTTCGGGAATTTTGACCGCATCGAGCATCCGTACCGACTCTTCGAACGCTTCCGCCTTGCTCACCCCTTTGTGCAGCATCAGCACTTCCATCAGCTGATCCTGCACCTTCATGTAGGGGTTGAGAGAGGTCATGGGGTCCTGGAAGATCATGGCGATCTTCTCAGAGCGGATCTTGTTGAGCTTGGACTCCGGCAGGTTGAGGATCTCTTCGCCCTGAAACTTGGCGGAACCGGTAATAATGCCGTTTTTGGCCAGCAGCCCCATGATGGCAAAGGCCGTCTGGGATTTGCCGGAGCCGGACTCGCCGACGATCCCCAGGGTTTCACCCGCAGAGAGAGAAAAGTTGAGGTCGTTGACCGCCACCACATTGCCGTCCGGGGTCTTGAACTCGACCCGCAGATCTTTCACATCCAGTAACTTCATATAAAAACTCCTTATCGATCTTTCGTGATGCTTTCCTGTCGACCCGATGCTCGATTAACGATCTTTCGGATCGAGGGCATCACGCAGACCATCCCCGAGGAAGTTGAAGCAAAACAGGGTCACCACCATAAAGCAGGCGGGGAACAACAGTTGCCAGATGGCCACTTCCATCGACTTGGAGCCTTCATCCAGCAGGGCACCCCAGCTGGTCATCGGTTCCTGAACCCCAAGGCCCAGGAAACTCAGGAAGGATTCAAACATGATCATCCCCGGCACCAGCAAGGTGGCGTAGACGGCCACGATACCGAGTACGTTCGGTACGATGTGACGGGTGATGATCTTCCACTTGGAGACGCCACAGACGTGGGCTGCCTCGATAAACTCCTTGCTCTTGAGGCTGAGAGTCTGGCCGCGCACGATCCGCGCCATGTCGAGCCAGCTCACCGCCCCGATGGCGATAAAGATGAGTGCCAGATTGCGGCCAAAGAAGGTGACCAGCATGATGACAAAGAACATGAAGGGGAAGGCGTTGAGGATCTCCAGTACCCGCATCATCAGGCTGTCGACTCGCCCGCCGATAAAGCCGGAGGCCGCGCCATACAGAGTGCCGATGATGACCGCCACCATGGCGCCCATGATGCCGACCATCAGGGAGATGCGACCGCCCAGCAGGGTGCGCACGAACAGATCGCGCCCCAGACTGTCGGTACCGAAGTAGTGACCCGCTTCCATATCCGGCGGCGACTGCATGGCGCCCCAGTCCGGATCGTCAAAGGTGTATTGGGACAAATGGGGGCCAAAGATGACCGCCAGACCGATGATGGTCAGAATGATCAGGCTGGTCAGTGCAGCCTTGTTGCGCAGGAAACGGCGACGGGCATCCTTCCACAGGGAGCGTCCCTCCACCACTTCCACTTTTTGCGCGAACGCCTCGACGGCATCGCGTTTTTCAGTTGAAACAACCATGATGAACTCCCGAATTAGTAACGGATCTTGGGATCGATAAAGGCGTAGAGAATATCGACCACAGCGTTAAAGGTGATGGTGAGGGCGCCGACCAGAATGGTCAAACCGAGCACCATGGAGTAATCACGGTTAAGGGCACCGTTGACGAACAGCTGACCGATCCCCGGCAGGCCGAAGATGGTCTCGATCACCACGGAACCTGTGATGATGCCGACAAAGGCCGGGCCCAGATAGGAGACCACCGGCAGCATGGCCGGACGCAGCGCGTGTTTCAGGATGATGTGGCGCAGCGGCAAGCCCTTGGCACGGGCGGTACGGATGAAGTTGGAGTTCATGGTCTCGATCATGCTGCCCCGCATGATCCGCGAGATGGCAGAGATGTAGTACATCATCATGCCGAACACCGGCAGCACCATAAACTGGATGCCACCACCCTGCCAGCCACCGGCAGGGAACCAACCCAGATGAATACTGAAAAACAGCACCAGCAAGGGCGCCAGCACAAAGCCCGGGATCACCACCCCGGCCATGGCCGACGACATCAGTAGATAGTCGATGATGGTGTTCTGTTTCAGGGCCGCTATGGTGCCGAAGGTAACCCCCAGCAACACGGCGAAGAAGAAGGCCGTGGTCCCGATCTTGGCGGAAACAGGCAGCGCCTGGCTCACCAGATCATTGACGGTAAAATCCTTGTATTTAAAAGAGGGGCCCAAATCACCCTGCACCAGGTTGCCCAGGTAAGTGAGATATTGCATGCCAATGGGTTTGTCGAGCCCATATTTGGCCTCGATGTTGGCGATGACTTCGGGGGGCAGTGAACGCTCGCTGGTAAAGGGGTTACCCGGGGCGAAACGCATCATGAAGAAAGAGACGGTGATCAAGACCAGCAGAGTCGGGATCGCTTCCAATAGCCGTTTAAAAATGAATTTCAACATAGACATTTCCTGTCCTGTACTGCTTCCAAAGGGTCGCGATTGTAATAAAGGCCCGCCGTCCGGCGGGCCCTGCTTGTTATGCGACTTGTTGCTTTAAATCAGTGAGCAATGATGTACATATCTTTGCTGTAGAGGTTATCCAGCGGGTTGGCCGGGTAGCCGCCTACATAGGGTTTGACCATACGGGCAGTCACGTACTGGTAGATGGGGGCGATCGGCATGTCTTTGGCCAGGATCTCTTCAGCCTGGACGTAGAGCTTGTTGCGGGCAGCCACATCGACCTGATCACGGGATGAATCCATCAGCTTGTCGAACTCCGGATTGGAGTACTTGCCGTCGTTGTTACCGTGGGTGGTCTGCATCAGATCCAGCATGGAGGAGGCTTCGTTGTAGTCGGCGATCCAGCCGGCACGACCTACGTCAAACTGACCCTGTTTCTTGGTTTCCAGGTAAGTTTTCCACTCCTGGTTGACCAGGCTCACCTGCACCCCCAGCTTCTTCCACATGGAGGCTACGGCCACAGCCACTTTCTTGTGGTTGTCGTCGGTGTTGTAGAGCAGCTCGAACTTCAGCGGCTTGCTGGCATCGAAACCGGCCTCTTGCAGCAGCGCCTTGGCCTTGGCATCACGCTCGGCCTGGGTCATCTTCGACCACTCGGGCGCTACCGGCTTGAAGCCATCGACGAAGTCCGGCACCAGGGTGTAACCGGGCGTCTGACCCTGACCCATCACCTTGTCGGCGATCACGTCGCGATCGATGGCATAGGAGAGCGCAGTACGGACACGCACATCGTCAAACGGCTTCTTCTTAACGTTGTACTGGTAGTAGTAAGTACCAACATAACCGGTCACTTTCAGCTCGTCCGGCTTCTCTTTCTTCATCTGCTTGAAGCGCTCGATGGGCATCTGATAGGTGATGTCCACTTCGCCCGCCAGATAGCGGCTCAAGTCGGCGTTGGTAGACTGGATGGGCAGATAGACCACCTTGTTGATGACGGTCTTGCCATCGTTCCAGTAGTGCTTGTTGCGCTCCACTTCGACGCGCTCGTTCACCACCCAGTTCTTCAGGGTATAGGCACCGTTGGATACCATATTTTCCGGCTGGGTCCACTTGTCACCGAACTTCTCGATCACCTTCTTCGGTACCGGATAGGTGGTGGTGTGGGAGAGCATGCTGACGAAGTAAGGGATCGCTTTCTCAAGCTGCACTTCGAAGGTGTAGTCGTCGGTCGCTTTCACGCCCAGCGTATCAGCCGGCTTTTTACCTGCGATGATCTCGGAGGCATTGGCAATGGTCGGGATCTCCAGATACCAGGAGTAAGGAGAGGCGGTTTTCGGATCAACGGCACGCTGGAAGGCAAAAACGAAATCGTGTGCAGTGACCGGGTCACCGTTGGACCACTTGGCATCTTTGCGCAGGTGGAAGACGTAGTGCTTGTTATCCTTGGTTTCCCAGGATTCAGCCACAGCCGGGAGAATTTCCCCTTTCGGGCCGGAAGCAACGAGACCCTCGAACAGGTCGCGCAGGATATTGGATTCGACCGTTCCTTCGGTCTTGTGCGGGTCAAGGGTCGCAGGCTCGGAGCCGTTGCCTTTTACCAGTTGCTGGACTTCAGCCAGCTTGGTTCCCGCCGGGACATCGGCAGCCTGAGCCACATTGACGCCACCAAACAGTGCAGCCACCAGCAATGTGTTAATCATTGTTTTTTTATGAGTCATTTCCCTACTCCAACAAGAACATTCCATGCATTTTTTAAAGTGACGGGGTAAAACCCGCTCCCAGCATAATTCCCTGCCAATTCCGATAATGCAATAGATATTGTCAGGGTAATCGTCATTTTATGGTCAAAAAATCAGCTGACATGCGCTTTTTCAGTATTAAAATACCAGCAAGGCGCTCATTTTTCACACAAACGACCGATTCTAGAAAAGACCGGGCAAAAAGCAACCAATAAAAAGCCGGTCACGAGGACCGGCTTTCATAAAGCGGAGCTGGCTCACATCAGGCTGGGGAAAACCCCCTTGATGCCGGCCACCATGATCTCGATACCCAGCGACATCATGATAAGACCCATGATACGGGTCACCACGTTGATGCCGGTGTTGCCCATGATCTTGAACAGCAGCGGCGCGGCGCGGAAGATGAGCCAGGAGCAGAAGGAGAAGACAACGACAACCACTGACATGCCGAGCAGCTGCTGCCAGTGGCTCTGGCTGGCGTAGACAATCACCGAGGAGATGGCACCGGGGCCCGCCATCAGCGGCAGCGCCAACGGCACCACGGCGATAGACTCGCGCACCGCCAGTTCGCCCTTTTCCTGTTTGTTGTGCTTCACCTCGCCCAGCTTGCCCTGCAGCATCGACCAGGCAATCAGGGTAATCAGCGACCCACCGGCGATCCGGAACGACGCCAGCGAGATGCCAAACCCATCGAGGATCAGCTGCCCCATATACATGGAGACCAGCAGGATCACCATCACCGCGATATTGGCGGTGGTATTGGTTTTCATCCGCTCAGCCTGGGTATGGTGGCTGGTCAGGCTGACAAACACCGGCAACAAACCAAGCGGGTTGATAATTGCGAACAAACCGACAAAAAACTTCAGATACAACGAGACGTCAATTGCTGCCATAGGCGCCTTCCAATAGAGTTTCGGGCCCAGCGGGCCAGTCCATTAATTTCGTGCGTAAATTTACATCATAGCCAGAGCGGGCACCAATCAAATAATCTCACCATTTTGAGGGTTTTTTAGTTAGTTCATCTAATGCATCCGCGCTAACCGGCATAAACCGATGCCAAAAGCCCTTTCTACCGCCCGACACGCGCCAGAAAAGTGAGCGCAAGCCTGCTTAATCATGACCAGAGAGTCCGACAGTGCCTGACCAAATGACCAAGGGACTCGAGAGAATCCAGGCTCTGCCTTCCCACTATTTCAGGCCAGACATCACTTCATTAACTCGGCAATAGAGCCACAATGCAAAAACCGGGAAAGCGGGCAGAAATGGCACCCTCGGGGAATAAAGCGGATTAGTCATGGATTAAAACAACAATCATTTTTGCAACAAACGCTGGAATAAAGTGCGTTTGTCGGTGATTTTGAAACCGATTCACTCATATTTGCTAACCTATACCGCCAAAATAGCTCTGCAATCCTATGTTCGATTGCAATTAACCACTTGATAAATGTGGTTTATTACCCTGCGTTAACAAGCCTCTCACCTTTCCCTTTGATGCACATTCCGATAACATCAGTCAAACAAGGATTGTGAAATAAAATTTCTTTTGTTCTTTTGTTACACATGATCCAGATCAAGTTTTTCTGAGTCAGCCCCGCTCTATAATCGACTCAGAAAGCGATTTAGTAAGGCATGTGAAAAAGCTGTTGCAACGATACCGTCTTGACAGGGCGACTATAATTGCCGGGCATTGCCAACGTCTTACTAAACAGTTTTCAAATAATCAGGAGATAAACATGGCAGTAACCAATTTGGCTGAACTGGATGCACTGGTCGCCCGCGTTAAGGAAGCCCAGCGTGAATTCGCCAGCTTCTCTCAAGAGCAGGTAGACAAGATCTTCCGTGCCGCCGCCCTGGCCGCCAACAACGCCCGTATCCCCCTGGCCCAGATGGCCGTGGAAGAGTCCGGTATGGGTATCATCGAAGACAAGGTTATCAAGAACCACTTCGCCTCCGAATACATCTACAACAAGTACAAAGACGAGAAGACCTGCGGCATTCTGAGCGAAGATGATCAGATGGGTACCATCACCATCGCCGAGCCGGTAGGCATCATCTGTGGTATCGTTCCGACCACCAACCCGACCTCCACTGCGATCTTCAAATCCATGATCGCGCTCAAGACCCGCAACGCCATCATCTTCTCCCCGCACCCCCGTGCCAAGAACTCCACCAATACCGCTGCCAAGCTGGTACTGGATGCAGCTGTTGCCGCTGGTGCGCCGAAAGACATCATCGGCTGGATCGACCAACCGTCTGTTGAGCTCTCCAACGCCCTGATGAAGCACGAAGACATCAACCTGATCCTGGCCACCGGTGGCCCGGGCATGGTGAAAGCAGCCTACTCCTCCGGTAAGCCTGCAATCGGTGTGGGTGCCGGTAACGTACCTATCGTTATCGACGAAACCGCCGACGTGAAGCGTGCCGTTGCCTCCATCCTGATGTCCAAGACTTTCGATAATGGCGTGGTCTGCGCTTCCGAGCAGGCAGTCATCGTTGTTGATGCCATCTACGACCAGGTTAAAGAGCGCTTTGCATCCCACAAGGGCCACGTGCTCTCCAAAGAAGATGCTGACAAGGTACGTAAAGTCATCCTGATCAACGGTGCCCTGAACGCCAACATCGTTGGCCAGCCAGCCACCAAGATTGCCGAGATGGCAGGCGTGACTGTACCGGCTGATACCAAGATCCTGATTGGTGAAGGCGTCAAGCTGTGTGCAGAAGATGAGTTTGCTCACGAGAAATTGTCCCCGCTGCTCGGTATGTTCCGTGCTAGCAGCTTCGAAAACGCCGTTGATATGGCCTGTGACATGGTCAACATCGGTGGTATCGGCCACACCTCAGGTCTGTACACCGACCAGGACCGCAACGCTGACCGCATCAAGTACTTCGGCGACAAGATGAAGACCGCGCGTATCCTGATCAACACTCCGTCTACCCAAGGCGGTATCGGTGACCTGTACAACTTCGCAATGGCTCCGTCCCTGACCCTGGGTTGCGGCTCCTGGAGCGGTAACTCCATCTCCGAAAACGTGGGTCCGAAGCACCTGATCAACAAGAAGACAGTCGCAAAACGGGCAGAAAACATGCTGTGGCACAAACTTCCGAAATCCATCTACTTCCGTCGTGGTTCCCTGCCGATCGCTCTGAGCGACCTGGAAGGTAAAAAGCGTGCCATGGTCGTGACCGACCGCTTCCTGTTCAACAACGGCTACGCCGATGAACTGGTCAGCCTGCTGAAAGCACAGAATATGGAAGTGGAAGTGTTCTACGAAGTAGAAGCTGACCCGACCCTGGCTGTGGTTCGCAAGGGTGCCGAGATGGCCAACTCCTTCAAACCGGACGTTATCCTGGCGCTGGGCGGTGGTTCACCGATGGATGCTGCCAAGATCATGTGGGTGATGTACGAGCACCCGAACACTGCGTTCGAAGATCTGGCCATGCGCTTCATGGACATCCGCAAGCGTATCTACAAGTTCCCGAAAATGGGCGTGAAGGCCGAACTGGTCTGTATCACCACCACTTCCGGTACCGGCTCTGAAGTCACTCCGTTTGCGGTAGTAACCGATGAAGTGTCTGGTCAGAAGTATCCGCTGGCTGACTACGAGCTGACCCCGAACATGGCCATCGTTGATGCCAACCTGGTCATGGGCATGCCGAAGTCCCTGTGTGCCTTCGGTGGTATCGATGCCGTGACTCACGCCATGGAAGCCTATGTTTCCGTACTGGCTAACGAGTACTCCGACGGCCAGGCGCTGCAAGCCCTGAAAATGCTGAAAGAGTACCTGCCGTCCAGCTACCAGAACGGTGCCAACGACCCGATCGCTCGTGAGAAGGTACACAATGCTGCCACCATCGCCGGTATCGCGTTCGCCAACGCCTTCCTGGGTGTGTGCCACTCCATGGCTCACAAACTGGGTGCCGAGTTCCACATTCCGCACGGTCTGGCTAACGCCCTGCTGATCAGCAACGTCATCCGCTACAACGCGAACGACAACCCGACCAAGCAGACTGCGTTCTCCCAGTACGACCGTCCGCAGGCTCGTCGTCGTTACGCCGAAGTCGCTGACCACCTGGGTCTGACTGCTGCCGGTGACCGCACCGCAGCCAAGATCGAGAAGCTGCTGACCTGGCTGGACGAGCTGAAGGCTACCCTGGGTATCCCGGCCTCTATCCGCGAAGCTGGCGTGACTGAAGCTGACTTCCTGGCCAAGGTTGACCAGCTGGCTATCGAAGCTTTCGATGACCAGTGCACCGGCGCCAACCCGCGCTACCCGCTGATCAGCGAGCTGAAGCAGGTTCTGCTGGACTCCTACTACGGTCGTCCGTTCACCGAAGCCGCTCCGGTAACTGCTGCCCCGGTTGAAGCCAAGGTTGAAGGCAAGAAGAAATCCAAGGCCTGATAACCAGT
>NZ_JBFODN010000142.1:0-4178 GCF_040908345.1 Aeromonas sp. R3-1 | reverse complement strand
GGCATCGGCATGTCGCCGATCTCGTCGAGGAACAGGGTGCCCCCCTGCGCCAGCTCGAAGCGACCGCGACGAGCCGCGATGGCGCCGGTAAACGCCCCCTTCTCGTGGCCAAACAGTTCACTCTCCAGCAATTCAGCCGGAATAGCGCCGCAGTTGATGGGCACGAAGGGGCCTTGGCTTCGGGAAGAGAGTTCGTGGATAGCGCGAGCCACCACCTCTTTACCGGTACCGGACTCCCCGAGGATCAGCACGTTGGCATCAGTCTCGGCCACCTGGCTAATGAGGCGGCGTACCTCCTGGATCCCCTTCCCTTTACCCACCAGCAAGCGCAGCAGGGCCTGCCCCTTGTCATGGGTCTGCTGACGGGGATGCAAGGAGACGAACGCCTGACAGAAGTGCAAATGACGGGTAAGGGATTCATAGGTAAAGGGCGAGAGCGCGACCCCGATAAAGTTGCTGTTAGGCAGATCGGCCTCAACCAGCGAGAGGAAGGGGGTACGGGGGAAGGCGGCCAGCAGCTCTAACAAGGGACGGTCGGTCAGCTCACCCACCAGCACCCCTTGCAGCGGTCCGGAGGATTCGATGGCCACATCCAGATCGCTTTGTGCCACCTCCTGCCACGGGATCCCCATAAACGAGAGCACGGTTCCCAACTGTTGGCGCCGCTGCGCATCGGCATCAACAATCAACACGCCCATCTCCACCATATCCATTCCTCGCGATGTCCTGAACTAACTTATTGTTTTATTTGATGATAAAACAGCTACCGACTGTCTTTTTGCTGGCACACAAAGTGCCAAAATTCCGACACATTGTCAAAAATTGTCGTATTCAGGCTAAGTGTATCGACAGAAACGAGAGATTAGATAAATTTTGCCGAGGAATTTTCTGCATTGGCGCCGTTAACAAACGCAGCCAAAAGCGGAAAGAAAACTGCCCTCGTCAGAGGGCAGCATGGGACACAGTGAAGCGCTCTCAGTGGCGATTATGGTGGTGCGGCGCCGCGTAACGACACTCGGGGAAACGGCTGCAAGCCAGAAAGAGTCGACCGGCGTGGGGGCCTTTTTTCGCCTCCCGCTCCACCAGCGGCGCATCGCAGCGGGGGCAGTGGTGTACCTCGTGCTCTTCATCATCTTCCACATCGGCGAACAAGCCATCGACCAGTTCACCCTCACTCTGTGGCGCCTCCACCATCCCCTTGGCCTGGATGGCGGGCTCGTGGAGCGACGCAGGCGAGATGGCCTCGGCATGGGCATTGCGGCCACGCATCCCGGCACCGACATCCACGCCGTCCAGCAACAGAGGATTGAACGTCGGCTCGCGGCGCGCCCCGTGCGGCAG
Organism: Aeromonas sp. R3-1; assembly: GCF_040908345.1. NCBI lineage: Bacteria > Pseudomonadati > Pseudomonadota > Gammaproteobacteria > Aeromonadales > Aeromonadaceae > Aeromonas > Aeromonas sp. R3-1. The sequence continues at coordinate 2,837 of NZ_JBFODN010000142.1, read as the reverse complement.
ATCGTCGATCAATGGTTCGCTGGTTTTGACCAGCAGTGGCAGGATCTGTTCGCGCAGCTCTTCCACCAGATAGCTGGCACTTGCCGGGATCTGCAGCAACGGCAGACCGGCGCTGTCGCAGGCGGTTTTCAGAAAGAGATCCCGCGCCTTGCGCTTCTGGTGACGATGGGAGCTGTCATCGAGTTCGATGGCGCAGATAAAGGAGAGATCCGCGGGGTGGCAAAGCAGATAGTCGAAATGCTTGGCGCTGATCTTGTTGAAGTACTGCTGCCATTTGCTTTTGCCGATCCCGGCCTGCGGCGTCAGCACATCGGCCACCCGCACCTTGGCAAAGACCCGGGCCTTGTCACCCACCGCCAGATCCAGCACCCCAAGGAACGATCGCTCGGCGGGACTGAACAGGGTCTCCTGCATATCATAGGGCAGGCGCTTTTGCTGTCTGCCTCTGCTCCAGAAGATCGCCAGCACAAGCAGCGCCAGCAACAACAATCCCGATAGGACAAGGGTATTCATGAGAGCACGATCCAGTTCACGACACGAAAGGGGAATTACTTTACCACAGCCGCCACGGAGCAAGGCAGCAGACCCGTGTATAGAAAGTGAAAAGCCCCGTCTTTTTATCTATTTGTCAGCAGGCGGGGGTTCATATGACCAGTCCCAGCAGGCACAATAGGGATAGAGCAAGAAATCCCATTTCAAGGAGAGCAGGATGCAAAAGCAATTGGTGGTCACCGTGATCGGTGCAGACAAACCCGGGATCGTCGAGAGTCTGGCAGCAGTCATCAGCCGCGAGCAGGGCAACTGGCTGGGCAGCGCCATGAGCGAACTGGCGGGACAGTTTGCCGGTATCCTCCATGTCTCTGTCCCCGATGAGCACTATCGCAGCCTGTGCGAAGCACTGGCCCTGCTACCGGGTCTGACCATCAGCTTTGCCGAAGGGACACCTACCGCCGAGCCAGCCCATCAAGTCATGATGACGGTGACCGGCAACGACCGCCCCGGTATCGTCCATGAAGTAGCCAGCATCCTGCGCCAACTCGAGATCAACGTGGCCGATCTCACAACCGGCTGTGAACCGGCTCCCCACTCCGGCGCCCCGCTCTTCTATGCCCATGCGCTGGTTGCCCTGCCCGACGGGCTCGCGATGGATACGCTTATCACCGCGCTGGAATCCCTCTCCGACGATCTGGTGGTCGACATCGACGAAGCGTTCAGCGAGCAGTAACAATACTGTCATTTATTTGTCATATATTAACGCCATAACTGCCGCGCAGACGCGACCTGAAACAGAGGCACAAGATGAGCACCGACAAGCAGTATGAAGAGAAAGAGCTGAGCTGGCTCTCATTCAATGAACGGGTGTTGCAAGAGGCAATGGACAAGACGGTGCCCCTCATCGAGCGGGTTCGTTTTCTGGGGATCTTCTCCTCCAACCAGGATGAGTTCTTCAAGGTACGGGTATCGGACGTCAAGCGTCGCATCCTCATCAATGAAGTACATGGTGGCGACGATGAAGCGAAAGTGCTGCTGCGCGCCATCCAGCAAAAAGTGATGGCGCTCGGTGAAGCGTTCGACAACACCTATAAAGAGCTGTTGATTGCGCTCGCTCGCCACAACATCTTTCTGGTCAACGAGAACCAGCTCTCCGATGCCATTCAGAAGTGGCTGCGGGTCTTCTTCAAGGAGAAGGTGCTGCGTCACATCATCCCGATCCTGCTCAACAAAGAGGTCAATCCGGTCAAATTCCTCAAGGATGAGTACACCTATCTGGCCATCGAGATGAAGAAGAACGGTCAGGTGATCCAGTACGCCCTGGTGGAAGTGCCGACCGACGACCTGCCCCGCTTCTTCCAGCTGCCGCCGGAAGGAACCCGCCGCAAGAAGCAGATCATCATTCTGGATAACGTCATCCGCTTCTGCCTCGACGAGATCTTCAAAGGCTTCTTCGACTACGACGAGATTGCCGCCTATGCGGTGAAGCTGACCCGGGATGCCGAATACGACCTCTCCGACCAGCTGGACCTGAGCCTGGTGGACAAGATGAGTGATGGCTTGAAGCAGCGCCTCACCGCCATGCCGGTGCGCTTCGTCTACGAGCGGGAGATGCCCGCTGCCATGATCAGCTTCCTCAAGCTCAAGCTGCAAATCAGCTCCTACGACGCCATCATGCCGGGCGGACGCTATCACAACTTCAAGGATTTCATCGGCTTCCCCAACGTGGGCCGTGACTATCTGGAAAACCCCAAGCTGCCGGCGCTGGATTGCCGCGATTTTGACGGCTTCGTCAACGCCTTCGATGCGATTACCAAGCAGGATATCCTGCTCTACTACCCGTATCACAAGTTCCACCACTTCACCGAGCTGGTGCGCCAGGCGGCGTTCGACCCGGCGGTCAGCGCCATTCGCATCAACATTTATCGGGTGGCCAAGAAGTCGCGGATCATCCACTCCCTCATCGATGCCGCCAACAACGGCAAGAAGGTGACCGTGGTGGTCGAGCTGCGCGCCCGTTTCGACGAGGCGGCCAACATCGACTGGGCCAACATCCTTACCGATGCCGGGGTCAAGGTGGTGTTCGGGGTGCCGAGCCTCAAGATCCACTCCAAGCTCTGCCTCATCACCCGCCACGAAAATGGCGAGGCGGTGCGCTATGCCCATATCGGTACCGGCAACTTCAACGAGAAGACCGCCAAGATCTACACCGACTTCTCGCTGCTGACCCGCAATCCGGATATCACCGCCGAAGTGGAAGGGGTGTTTGAATACATCGAGTACCCCTATAAGCGTTACAAATTCAACCACCTGCTGGTCTCCCCCATCAACAGCCGCCGTCAGCT
>NZ_JBFODN010000141.1:0-32367 GCF_040908345.1 Aeromonas sp. R3-1 | reverse complement strand
CTGGAGTTGTGTTCCCAGAAGCGGGTCTTGCCTTCCAGATAATAGAGTTTGTAGGCCAGGCTCACATTGGGGTGAGCAGCCAGATAGAGGGTGTAAAGATAAAAACCGCTTAACGCCAGAATGGCAGTCAAAAAACCGAACTTTTTGTACGTCATATCACTCTCTATGCCTGACAGAATGGGTAGGCCGATGTCGCGCATATGCTAATCCAATTGCAAAAAAAGCATAGTGGATCACAAAAAAAAATTTGGTCACATATTAACCCCTTTTTACCCCTGTTCCAAACGTTGCTGTATCCCGGCTAAACAGGTCTGGCAGGGCGCAGGTTGTCAATGGTGCTCCGGCAGGTCATTTGGCAAATAGCAGTACTTCGCTGCGTCATTTTCTAGCGGATGCGATAGTCATCTGGCCTCTATCGCCATTTTGCAGGGGGCGATTTATGATGACTCACCTATTCGTCAAGGATGACATATGAAGTGGCTCTCTTGCTGTCTGTTGCTTGGATTATGGGCGCCAATGGCATTGGCCAGGGCCCTGTGCCCCGAGCCCATTCAGGTCGGTTACGATAACTGGCCCCCCTACCATTATTACGAAGCCGACTCACCGCAAGAGGTGCGCGGTTATGCCGCCGAGGTGCTGACGGCTGTGCTCACTTCCATGCACTGCAAGGTCCACTATGTGGAGCTGCCCTGGAAGCGGGTACTGCACGAGATGGAGCATGGCGAGATAGACATGGCGATGGAGGCGAATATCAATGATGAGCGCGCCAGTTATGCCTGGTTTTCCGACTCCTACAATCCGGGTCGCACCTTGCTGTGGATCCCCAAGGGCAGCCACTATCCCGAGCAGGATCTGGCGAGCTGGCTGGCCAGTGGTTACTCCCTCGGCGTCACCAAAGAGTACTTCTATGGCGATGAAGTGATGTCGCTGCTCGCTCGCTATGCCAAACAGGTGAGTGCGGTGAGCGACCAGCAAAATTTTGAGAAGCTGGCCCGCGGGCGGATCGACGGTTTCCTCGGTGACATGCTGGCTACCCCCAGCGCCCTTAACAAGGAGGGGATGAGCGGTCTGTTCACCAGCCACCCCATGGTGGTATCTGAATCGCCGAGCTTCTTTATGTTGGGCAAGCGCAGCTTTTCGCCGCAGTTCTTGCAACAATTTAATCAGGCGTTGGCGCGGTTCAAGGAGACAGATGCGTATGACATTATCTGGCAGCGTTATGCCCCCGGGCGCTAGCAAAGTATTGGCCGTTCACGCATCATGAGCGGCCTGAGCATCGGGTCTGCTTGTCAGGCCTGACAGAGTGAACAAACCGTTTTGAGGTACCCATGGGGATGAAGTATTGGCTGGCCCTTGCCAATCTGGTGTGGCTGGGATGTTTGCCCGCTGGCGCGGTACATGCGACCGAAGCACAAGTTGTGGTGGCGGCCAGTGAAACCGGACACGACTGGTATCAGGGCAGTCAGGCCGAACAGGCCCGTGTCGAGCTGGAGCAGCAGTTGCAAGAGGCTGTGCTTGCCCAGCTGCACCCCGATTTTTTCACGCTGTGGAAGCGCCTGCAGGCCACACCTGCAGACAAGCGTGGTGCCATCTATGACGACATTTTTACCAAGCTCAGTCGTTTCCAGCACGCCTGGCGGGGGATGGATCTGGTCTCTCGTGAGCAGATGAAGACCCTCAAGCTCGATTTGAACCGCCCTGTAGTGACCCAACCCAGCGATGATGACCTACTCACCCAGGTGAAATTCCTGCGCCCTCAGGTGGCGGAATACGAGGCGGTGCGGGCCAAGGTGCACAAACTGCTGGCAATGCCGATGGCCAGCAAGTGGCCAACCCTCGATATGCCGACCCTGCGTGCCGGAGAGAGCTCCGCCGAGCTCGGCCAAATCCGCGCCATGCTCAACGAGCTGGGCGACAGCGCCCCGAGCCATGGTGATCAGATTTACGATGGTGATACCGAGCAGGCCATCAAACAGTTCCAGCGTCGTCACGGTCTCACCGCGGACGGCATCATCGGCCGTCAGACCCGCTCCTGGCTCAATACCGGCCCTCAAGTGCGCGCCAGCCTGCTGCTGCGTAACCTGTGGCGTCGCGATCTGGTGGATCAACTCGCTGGTGGTCGCTACGTGCTGGTCAATATTCCCGACTACCGTCTGAGCGTGGTGGAGTCCGGCAACGAGGTGTTTACCAGCCGGGTCATCGTCGGCAAGGAGCAGCGGGCCACTCCCATTTTGGCCAGCGAAATTCGCTCCATCGTGCTCAACCCCTCCTGGCATGTGCCGCGCTCGATCCTGAGCAAGGACATCCTGCCCAAGCTGGGTCGCGATCCCGCGTACCTGAGTCGCGAGCAGTTCGAGGTGATCGACAGCGAGGGCAATCCGGTCCAGTTCACCGAAGAGGGGTGGCATCAGGCGCTGGCCGCCGGTTTCCCCTATCGCCTGCGGCAAAAGCCGGGGGATCACAATGCCCTGGGGCGCTACAAGTTCTACCTGCCCAACAATGACGCCATCTATCTGCACTCCACCCCGCGCAAGGCGCTGTTCGAGCAGGGGGCGCGCGCCTTCAGTTCGGGCTGCATCCGGGTGGAACATGCGGACGATCTGGCCGAACTGTTGCTGGCAGATTCCCGCTATCAGCCGGACAAGGTGGCCAATATCCTCAAGGAGAGCCAGACCAAATGGTTGCCGCTCACCACGCCTATCCCGGTCTTTACCGTCTACTGGAGCAGCTGGATCGACGAAAATGGTCGCCAGCAACTGCGCAACGACATCTACGGATTTGATCGGGTCAGCTTCCAGAGCCGCCTGCTGTGATCCCTGCCACAGAGTGAAAAGCCCGGCCTGTGCCGGGCTTTTCTATGGGCGATTGAGGTTTGACAGGTCCCCCCGCCGGAGGGTAGTTTCAAGCGCCTGTATCACATTCAATCAGTGATCTTATTCAACTATTTTTCGCTTGAATCTGCGATGGACGAACCCCTTATGCTGGAACAAGAGATAAGTCGACGTCGCCTGTTGCTGGGAGCCGGTTGCCTGCTGGGCAGCTCGCTGATCTCCTTCCCTGCACTGGCCAGCCGCAGTACCACCGGGCGTGAACTCAGTTTCTTCAATCTCAATACCGGCGAGCGGGTGCGCGCCAGCTATTGGGAGAACGGCCACTATCTGAGCGACGGGTTGGCCGAGCTCAACCACATCTTCCGCGATTACCGGCGCAACGAAGTGTTCAACATCGACAAGAAGTTGTTTGATCAGCTGTTTCTGTTGCAGCACAAGCTGGGTCGGCGCACTGAAATTCAGCTGATCTCCGGCTATCGCGCCCCGGCGACCAATCGTCAGAAGCGCCACAAGAGCCGCGGCGTGGCCAAGCACAGCTACCACACCTTGGGGCAGGCGGTGGATGTGCGGATCCCCGGCGTACAGCTGGCCCATCTGCGCAAGGCGGCGCTCCAGCTCAAGGTGGGTGGGGTTGGTTACTATCCTCGTGATAACTTCGTTCACCTCGATACCGGCCCGGTGCGCAGCTGGTAAAGGGGTTGGCAAACTGCCAAGCTCTTCCCACCAGAGAGGAGATAGCGATGAAAAAGATAGTGATTTGCGGCCTGATCGCCCTGTTGTTGACCGGTTGCAGCAAGCTCAACCGTGAAAATTACGACCAGTTGAAGATGGGGATGAGTTACGCCGAGGCCAGCACCATTCTGGGCAAGGCGGAGCGTTGTGATGATGCGCTGGGCACCACCAGCTGCCTCTGGGGCGGGGAAGGGAAGAACATCAAGATACGCTTTATCGCCGACAAGGCGACCTTCTTCAGCTCGGAAGGGATTAACTGAGTCGCAGACCGTCCATGAAAAAAGCGCCGCTCGGGCGCTTTTTTGTTGCTCGCAATCCAACCCGCCTCGCCAGAAGCTGGCGTACTCAGTGGGTCGCGTACTGGTAGTTGAAGGTGGGCAGACCCCACTTGAAGCGTACCGCCAGCAGCCGCAGTACAAAGCCGATCCCGATGGAACCGAACGCGGCCCAGTTGGTGGGCAAGCCCTGATCCAGCGCCAGACAGTAAAGCGCTGCGGTGATCAGTGAAATAGCTGCATAGAGCTCGCGACGAAACACCAGCGGAATTCGCTGACAGAGCAGATCCCGCAGCACACCGCCAAAGACCCCGGTCACCACCGCCATGATGCAGGCAATACCGGCGCCGTGGCCCATATCCAGCGCCCGGGCCGCACCGAAGATGGAGAAGACCACCAGTCCCAGGGCATCAAGGGCCATGAACAGCTTGCCGAGATAGCGCATCAGGGGGGCGGAGACCACACCTGCCATCGCGGCTGCGGCAACCAGTAGCACGTATTCCGGATGCTCAATCCAGAGCAGCGGATAGTGGCCCAGCAGCACATCGCGGATGGTGCCACCACCGATGGCCGTCGCCGAGGCGATGATCACCACACCAAACAGATCCATCCGTCGCCGACCCGCAGCCAGCGCGCCGGTCATCCCTTCGGCCACCAAGCCCACCAAGAAGAGTGCATGTAACATGAGATATCCCAGGGAACGAGAAAGGCCAGAATCCTACCAACTCGTGTCATATGGGACAAGCTATCGAATGCATGCATTAATTTAATTCATGCTAAATACGAAAAAGGCACCGTTTCGGGTGCCTTTTTCTAATCAATGTTCAAGGGTTAGCGCCCCAACTGCTCCTGCCGGTAGTGATCGACCCACATGGCGGTGGCGCCACAGATGGCGACCGGCATCACAAAGAGGTTCACCACCGGAATGGCGGAGAAGAGGGTCACCAGAGCGCCAAAGCTGAGGCACTTGCCGCGGCGCTGCTTCAAGGCGTCGCGCATGGTGATGAAGTCGATCTTGTGGTTGTCGAACGGATAATCCACATACTGGATCGCCATCATCCAGGCGCTGAACAGAAACCAGAGCACAGGCGCCAGGGTCTGGCCCACCACCGGGATCAGAAACAGGATCAGGCAGCCGATGGCCTTGGGCAGGTAATACTTCAGCTTGGTCCATTCGCGGCCGAAGGTGCGTGGCACATCCTTGACAATATCCAGCATGCCGCTGTCATTGGCGGGCTGGCCGGTGAGGATCTGCTCCACCTTCTCCGCCAGCAGGCCGTTGAAGGGGGCGGCTACCCAGTTGGCAACCGAGCTGAAGATAAAGGAGAAGACCACCAGTATGGTGATGAGGGCGATGGGCCACAGCAGATAGTCCAGCCAGTCTAGCCAGGCGGGGATCTGCTGATGGAGCCAGGCGAACAGGCCGTCCAGTTGCAGCAGCAGGGCATAGAAGGCCCCGGCAAACAGCACGAAGTTGACCAGCAGGGGGATCAGCACAAAGGTGCGGATGCCCGGTTGGCGAATAAGGGAAAACCCGCGCAGGAAATAGTCTGCACCGCTGATTGAATCTTTGACCATATGGGGTGATTGGCTCATGTGAGCTCCATCTATGCATGGGAGAACTGCCAGCATATTACAAACAAGCCTTTGATTTGGTAAAGTCGCCGACTATTCCTTATTTCGTGCCGTGGCGACCAAAAATCGGGCATGAATGGGGATGATGCCTGCATATTACAAACAAAGCCGGGTCTGGATTTGGTAAAGTCACCTGCCCGCCTCCTCTTTATTTAGCCACTGATACAGGTCGCCATGCGTCTGAAACTGATCAAACTCGCCGGCTTCAAGTCGTTCGTCGAGCCGACCCGCATCGAACTGTCGGCAGACATGACAGCCGTGGTGGGCCCCAATGGCTGTGGCAAATCCAACGTCATCGACGCGGTGCGCTGGGTGTTGGGGGAGAGTTCCGCTCGCCATCTGCGCGGTGAGAACATGACCGATGTCATCTTCAACGGCTCTATCAATCGCAGTGCGCACGGGCGCGCCTCGGTCGAGCTGGTGTTCGACAATCCCCACAACCGGGTGCCCGGCGAGTTCGGCCGCTTTACCGAGATCTCGGTGCGCCGCGAAGTGCTGCGCGATGGCTCCAACCACTATCAGATCAACGGCCAGAAGTGCCGCCGCAAGGATGTGACCGACCTCTTCCTCGGCACCGGCCTTGGCCCCCGTAGCTACGCCATCATCGAGCAGGGCACTGTCAGCCGACTGGTGGAGTCGCGTCCGGCCGATCTCAAGCTCTTTATGGAAGAAGCCGCCGGGGTCTCCCGCTACAAGGAGCGGCGCCGCGAGACCGAGCAGCGCATTCGCCACACACAGGAGAACCTGGAGCGCCTCGGCGATATTCGCAGCGAGCTGGGTTCGCGCCTTGACCACCTCAAAGCCCAGGCCGAAACGGCCGAGCGCTACAAACAGCTCAAGAGTCGTTCGCGCGCTGCTCGCGCCGAGCTGATCGGCTCCGAGTTGTGGGCGCTGGAGACGCGCCTTGGCGAGGCTAAAACCGAACTGGCGCAGGCCGAGCAGGCGCTGGCGGCGCTCGATGCCAAGCGCACCGCCGATGAGGGGCGCCACGTCACCCTGTCGGTCGCCAGACAAGAGGCGCAAGCCGAGCAGGCGAGCCGTCAGCAACAGATTTTTCTCGGCGGGCAGGCCATCGCCCGTCTCGAGCAACAGCAACTGCACCAGAGTGAACTGGGGCGCGACTGGCAGGCCCGTGCAGAGGCGCTCGGCGAGCGGATCGCCACCCGCAAGGCGCAGCTTGCCTGCCAGCAGGATCAACTGACCGAAGGGGTATTGCGCGCAGAGCAGGAGAGCGCCCGGCTGGAGCAGTGTGAGCAGTTGCTCACTGAGCAGCAGGAGGCCCGCCAGCACGCCAGCGAGCAGCTGGAGCAGGCTCGCTTGCGCCAGCAGCAGTGGCAGCAACAGTTGGCCGGGTTGCAGGGGCAGCTCAACCAGACCCGCACCCGGTTGGGTGGCCTGCAGGAGCTGCAAGCCAAGACCCGGCTGGCCCGCCTCAAGTTGGAAGATGAACGCGCTGGCCCCCTCGGTACAGAGGCCGACGATCTGCAACCTACCCTCGATGCCCTGAGTGGTGAGCTGGAGCTGACGAGGGCTGCCAATGGCGAGCTGACCGAGCAGCTGGCGCAGGCGGTCGACGCCCATGAACAACTCAAGCAGCAGCATGGCCAGCAGTTGAGCCTGCAGCGGGAGTTGGAGGCGCGGCTGGCGACCCTGGATCAGATCCTCGGCGAACAGATGGAGGGGGCGACTCTGGCCGACCGGTTGCAGGTTGCCCCCGAATGGGCACAGGCACTCGATAAAGTGCTGGGTCGCTGGCTCACCGCAACGCCGGCGGACGAGTGCAATCTGGCGCAAGAGGGGCTCTGGATTGGCCCGGCGCAACCGGCGGTTGCCGGTACGCTGGCGGCGCAACTGGGCGGCGAGCATATTCCCGCCTTCCTCAATGCCATCTGGCTGGTCGAGAGCCGGGAGGCCGCATTGGCCCGCCAGCCAAGCCTTGCGGCCGGTGAGTCGGTACTGACTCCTGCTGGCGACTGGCTGGGGCCAAACTGGGCAGATCTGGGGCAGGGCGCGGCGCTCGGCACTATGGCACTGCTCGGTGAGCGTGAGCGGTTGCATACCGAGCAGGAGAGGGTTGCCGAGGGGCTGGCACAGCTGAGCGAGCAACTTGTCTCAGCCGATGCCCGGCGCGCCCAGATTGCCAGTGCGCAGGAGTTGTCGCAGCGAACCTTGCGCGAGCAAGAGCAGAAATGGCAACAACTGCGCGAAGCCTGGAGCCTGCAACAGGGTCAGCGGCAGGAGCGGTTGCAGCGGCTCGGTCAGCTCGGTGAAGAGCTGATCCGGCTAGATCAGGAGCAGGCCGAAGAGGCAGAGCGGCTGGCCAGCGCCCGTGAACAACTGGAACTCGATGAGGCGCGCCTTGCCGAGTTGCAGGAGCAGGGGGAGCCGCTGACACAAGGGTTGCAGGTCGCTCAGGATCAGCTGACCCGCTGCGAGCGGGCGGTTGACGAGGCCCGTGTGCGCCGCGAGCAGCAGCAAGCGGCCTGCCAGCGTTTGCAACTGGAGCTGGGCAATCTGCGCCAACTCATTACCCTGGGTGAAGAGGAGTTGGCGAGGCTCGGGCTGGAGCTGGCCGGGCTGAAAGGGCCGGATCGCGAAGCGGTGCCGGATCTGGCGCCCCTGCTGGCCGAGCAACGCAATCTGGAGGCGCAGCAGCTCGCCTGTCATCAACGGCTTGCGGAGCTGGAGCGCCAGCTCGGTGAGCTGGAGCAGGCCAGAAGTGCCGATCACAAGCAGCTGGTGACTCTGCAAGAGAAGCTGGCGACCCTGCGCCTTGAGCGCGAACGCAACCTCACCCGTCGACAGGGGCTGCACGAGCAGTTCGAAGAGCTGGGGATTCGACTGGTGGATCTCGAACAGGCGGTGCTGATCGCCGCTGATCGCAGCAAGCTGCGGCAGGAGATCCAGACTCTGGAGGGGCAAGTGGAGGCGCTCGGCGCCATCAACCTGGCGGCGCTGGAGGAGTACGAAGAGGCGAAAACCCGGGCAACTTATCTTGAAAATCAGTGTCAGGATCTCGAGCAAGCGCTGGAAACCTTGAGCCAAGCCATTAAAAGAATTGATAAAGAGACACAAATACGGTTCCGGGACACTTTCGATAAGGTCAACGAAGATTTAAAATCCCTGTTTCCAAAAGTGTTCGGTGGGGGCAGTGCCTGGCTTGAGCTTACCTCCGATGATCTTTTGGAGGCCGGAGTGAGCATCATGGCGAGACCTCCGGGTAAGAAGAATGCTACCATTGCCCTGCTTTCCGGGGGGGAGAAGGCGTTAACCGCGCTTGCGCTGGTTTTTGCCATCTTCAGACTCAACCCAGCACCTTTTTGTCTGCTGGATGAGGTGGATGCACCGCTCGATGAAGTGAACGTCGGTCGCTTCTGTTCTCTTGTCAAAGAGATGTCGAGCACAGTACAGTTCGTTTACATCAGTCATAATAAGGTCTCCATGGAGATGGCTGAGCAGCTGGTTGGCGTCACGATGCAAGAGCCCGGGGTTTCTCGCATTGTGTCGGTCGATATCGGTGAAGCCGTCGCTTTGGCTGAGCAAAACTAGAAAGAGAAGCAGCTAATGCAGGAATTGCGTTACATCTTGGTTGCCCTGGGCGGTATTGCTATTGCGGCATTGCTCATTCACGGGTTGTGGAGCAACAAAAAGAATCGTCAGGCACCGATCAAAGAGAAACCGATTGGACGGATGGACTCCAAGTCGCGGGATCGTGATAACGACGCCTTCGACAGCGATGGCATCGGCCAGGTACGTGTGGTCAGTGGTGGCCGTCGTGCCGAGCCCAAGCTGCGCAGTGAAGAGAGCCGCCAGCCGGAACTTGGTCGTCGCCCTGCCGTCCCCGCCTTTGATGATGAAGATGACGAGGACGATCTGCCGCCGCCCGTAGTGCGCAAGCCTGCTGCCCGCCCGGTTCCACCGCCTCCTGTCTATGAAGAGGAAGAAGCGTTCGACGAACCGCTGCCCGAGGAGATCGATGAGGCGCCCGCCGCGCCGGTGCGCAAACCTGCTCAGGTCAATCGTCGTACCCCGGTCTACCGTTCCCGTCCCCAGCGCGAGCCCATGATGCAGTCGCTGGACGACGAGCCGCTGGTCGAGCCCGCTTACGCGACCGCCCCGACTTTTGGTGCCCGTGCAGAGACAGTACGTACCGCCGACACCGTTCGTGCCGAACCGGTACGTGCTCCCGAGCCGGAATATCAGCCGCAGCCCCGTCATGTGGCTCCCGAGCCTGTTTATGAAGAGCCAGCCTATGTGGCGCCTGCACCTGTGGTGGAAGAGCCGCGCATGGCGCCCCAGCCGGTCGAGAAGATCTGGCAGGATGTCTATGTCATCAACCTGATGGGCCGTCCGGGTCACGACTTGCAAGGTGCGACCCTGCTTTCATCCCTGATGGCGCTGGGCTTCAAGTTTGGCGAGATGGATATTTTCCACCGTCACGAAGATCCCAACGGTAAGGGTGAAGTGCTCTTCTCCATGATCAACATGGTCAAGCCAGGCACCTTCAATCCGTACCGGATGGAGCAGTTCACCACGCCGGGTGTCTCCCTGTTCATGCAACTGCCGCTGCGCAGCAATGCCGCGTTTGCCTTCGAGGACATGCTGCAGGCTGCCGATCAGCTAGCCAGCGATCTCGATGCCATGCTGACAGATATGGATCGCAGCCCGCTGAGCGACGAGACCATTGCCCGTTACCGTCACGAGCTGGCTGCCTACGAGGCCAGTCGCGACTAATACGCCATGCGGGTCGAGTGAAGAAAAAGTGCGGTACCCTGGTACCGCATTTTTGTTTCTACCCCGGCCGTATGTTCAATCACACTTCGAGACTTTTTCATGAGCGACACCCTCTCCCGCCACCGTCAATTGTGTGAACTGCTTACCGAATATGGTCACCAGTACTATGTGCTGGATAACCCCACAGTGCCGGATGCCGAATACGATCGCCTGATGCGCGAGCTGATTGCGCTGGAGGCCGAGCATCTCGAGCTGAAAACACCGGCGTCACCCAGCGTGCGGGTCGGCGGTCAGCCGCTGACCGCCTTCAAACAGGTGCGTCACGAGATCCCCATGCTCAGTCTGGACAACGTCTTTAGCAGCGAAGAGTTGCAGGCGTTCGAACAACGGATGAGCGATCGCCTCAAACGTGACGTGCGTTTCACCTTCTGCTGCGAGCCCAAGCTCGACGGCTTGGCGGTGAGCCTGCTCTATGTAAATGGTCAGCTGGTGCAGGCGGCCACCCGGGGTGATGGCGCCACCGGTGAGGAGATCACCGAGAACGTGCGTACCATCAAGGCCATTCCGCTCGCATTGCGGGGCACTGGCTGGCCCGAGCGGCTGGAGGTGCGTGGCGAAGTCTTTATGCCCAAGGCCGGTTTCGAGGCGATGAACGCCAAGGCGCTGGCCGCAGGCGAGAAGGTGTTCGTCAACCCGCGCAACGCCGCAGCAGGCAGCCTGCGTCAGCTCGATTCACGCATCACTGCCAGCCGTCCCCTGAGCTTTTACGCTTACGGTGTCGGTGTTGGCGGCGAGCTGCTCGGTGACTCTCACTTTGGTCGCCTCAATCAGCTCAAGGAGTGGGGGCTGCCGCTTAGTCCCGAGGTGAAGCTCAAAGAGGGGGCTGCCGGTTGTCAGGCGTTCCATGACGACATTCTGGCCCGCCGTGGCGAGCTTCCTTACGAGATCGACGGCGTGGTCTACAAGGTGGATGCCATCGCTCTGCAGGAGGAGCTCGGTTTTGTGGCCCGCGCCCCGCGCTGGGCGACCGCCCACAAGTTCCCGGCGCAGGAGGAGATGACTCTGCTTGAGAACGTCGAGTTTCAGGTCGGCCGCACCGGCGCCGTGACCCCGGTGGCCAAGCTTAAACCAGTGTTTGTCGGCGGCGTCACCGTCTCCAACGCCACCCTGCACAATGCTGACGAGATTGATCGCCTCGGCGTGATGATCGGCGATACCGTGATCGTGCGTCGGGCGGGGGATGTGATCCCGCAGATCGTCGCCGTGGTGGAGGCGCAGCGCCCTGTTGATGCGCGCGAAATTCTCTTCCCGACCGAGTGTCCGGTCTGTGGCTCTGCGGTGGAGCGGCTGGAAGGAGAGGCGGTTGCCCGCTGCTCCGGCGGCCTGTTCTGCGAGGCGCAGCGCAAGGAGGCGATCAAGCACTTCGCCGCCCGTCGTGCCATGGATGTGGATGGCCTTGGCGACAAGATTGTCGAGCAGCTGGTAGACAAGGGGCTGGTGAAGACTCCCGCCGATCTCTTCAGCCTCAATGCCATCCAGCTGGCAGGTCTTGAGCGGATGGGGCAAAAATCGGCCCTCAATCTGGTAGCCGCCATCGATGCTGCGCGCAGTACCACCTTGCCGCGCTTCCTGTTTGCTCTGGGGATCCGTGAAGTGGGGGAGGCGACCGCGCTTAACCTTGCCAACCACTTCCTCACCCTGGATGCCCTGCGCGTTGCATCGGTGGAGCAACTGCTCGAAGTGGCCGATGTGGGCGATGTGGTGGCCAAACATGTCTACTACTTCCTGCGTCAACCCCACAACGTGGAGGTGCTGGAAGCCTTGCTGGCTGCCGGCATCCACTGGCCGGCCATCGAGAAGAAAGAGGCCGCGGAGCAACCCTTTGCCGGCAAGACCTTCGTGCTGACCGGTACGCTGACCACCTTGTCGCGCAACGACGCCAAGGCGGCATTGCAGGCGCTGGGGGCCAAGGTGGCGGGTTCGGTATCTGCCAAGACCGATGTGCTGGTCGCGGGGGAAGCGGCCGGTTCCAAGCTGACCAAGGCGCAGGAGCTCGGCATTACCATCTGGACCGAAGAGGAGCTGCAACAGGCGTTGCAGGGCTGATAGCCCTCACCAAGCCTGCTAACCGCAGCACCCGATAAAAGAGAACCCGGCATGGCCGGGTTCTCTTTTTGTGTTTCGGCGGTCACTCACGCCAGAGGATCTTGTAGCGCCATTTGTCGGGCACGGTGAGCTGCCAGCGGGCCAGTTCGCTCTTGCTGAAGACATATTCGCCGCGCAGGGCCGCGCGCGGGGAGATGGTACGGGGCAGGGTGCCCGCCAGAATGGTGTTGATGAGGCTGGCTGCCTGTATCCCCTGATCGTGGCCGTCCAGCACCAGCCCGCCGATGGCCATCCCCTTGCCGACGGTAAATTCCCAGAAACAGAAGAGCGGCACCGGCGTGTTGGCGCTGGTCCACTCCAGCACCGTCTTTTCGCTAACATGCTTGCCATTGTCATCGACCAGCGTGTGGTAGAGGCCGAGGAAGATTGCCTGATAGCCGTTCTTCTTGGCGTTGAGCACTGCCTCCTGCCAGAGGCTGTAATCCCCCATCAGCTGGCTGTTGACCCGGGTCTGGCCGACCCGCAGCTCGGTCTGGGTCTTGAATTCATCCTCGATGGCGGTGAGGGCCACATTACTGGAATCAAACAGAACCAGTGCCTTGTCGAGCCCCCCCATCATCTGACTTATTTCGCTGATGTTGCGTTTGAGCAGGGGGCGCTCCAGCACGCCGGTGATCTTGGGGTGGCCGACAAAGCCTTTGAGGCGCGGATTCTCGTTCATGCCGAGAAATACCACCGGGGTGCCCAGCGAGGCGATCTCGTTGGCCAGATAGTTGATGGCGTTGTCATCCCCCAGTACCACCAGAGCCGGTTTGCTCTTCAGATAAAAGGCGATGGCTTGCTGGGCGATCTCGTCGAACTTCTCCCGTGGATGGCGTTTGGTGTCCATATAGAAGTGAGTGATCTTGTGCTCCCCCTGCAAGCCATCTAGCAGCCCTTTGTTGTAGCTTTGGTCCCACAGGTATTCGGGATGGTAGCTGCTGATCACCAGAATGTTGGCGGCCCAGAGCGGCAGAGAGAGGGTGGATAGCAGTAGCAATAGCAGGGAGGTGCGCATGGGTTATCCCTTGTCGAGGGGGAGAGAGTTCTTGTTCAGTATGGGCGGTTTTGGTTGGCGCTGTCATCTCGAAACCGGTGCGGTGGGGGGCGATTTTTTTTCGGGTGGGTGGATCGGACGCCAGCCCGCACCCTGCCTGAGGTTGGATTTGAATGGGGCTATTTTGGGTTGGTCGTGAACTGTCCCGCTCGCTGAAAAACCTGTTCTGGATCAAGAAATGAGGCTTCGCTTTGGTGCCTAATAGACACCACATATAGGGACGCATTCGTTTTTAATACCTATATGTTGTGTTATTAAGCTGTGTATAAGCTGTTCCCTTCCTATCTTCAGCCCAGGCTTGTCAAGCCTCGGCTGAATTTATTTGCGTCCAGGACGAGATGCGGGGAGGGGGGCCCAACAAGGGTGAGCCAGAGGCAAATGCCTGGCCTTTTAACGGGGAAAATCCATGAAACCGGTTGTGATCAAACGTGACGGATGTCGCGCACCATTCAATGCCCAGCTGATTCGCGATGCGGTCAGCCGAGCGGCGGAAGCGGTCAATCAGGCCAATCCGGCACTCGCCTCCCGCATTGCCAATGCGGTGAGTCAGGAGCTGGAAGGGCGTGGTGAAGTTGATATCCACGAGATCCAGAACCGGGTCGAAAACCACCTGATGGCTTCCGACGACAAGGCCATCGCCCGTGCCTATATCGAATATCGCCACGACAGGGATCAGGCTCGCGAGGCGCGCGGCCGTCTGGCGCAGGAGATCCGCGGTCTGGTCGAGCAGACCAACGCCGCCCTGCTCAACGAAAACGCCAACAAAGACTCCAAGGTGATCCCGACCCAGCGCGACCTGCTGGCCGGTATCGTCGCCAAGCACTATGCCACCAGCCACATGTTGCCCCGTGATGTGGTTCAGGCTCATGAGAGCGGTGATCTGCACTTCCACGATCTCGATTACTCACCTTTCTTCCCGATGTTCAACTGCATGTTGATCGATCTGAAAGGGATGCTGACTCACGGCTTCAAGATGGGCAATGCGGAGATCGATACTCCGAAATCCATCAGCACCGCCACGGCCGTGACCGCCCAGATCATCGCCCAGGTGGCGAGCCACATCTATGGTGGCACTACCATCAACCGCATCGACGAAGTGCTGGCTCCCTATGTGACCATTAGCTGGCAGAAACACCGTGAAGTGGCCGAAGAGTGGGGCATTGCCGACGTAGAAGCCTACGCCATGGCTCGCACCGAGAAAGAGTGTTACGACGCCTTCCAGTCGCTGGAGTACGAGGTCAACACCTTGCACACCGCCAACGGTCAGACCCCGTTCGTTACCTTCGGCTTTGGCTTGGGGGACAGCTGGGAGTCGCGGATGATCCAGCGCGCCATCCTCAGCAACCGTATCGCTGGCCTTGGCAAGAACAAGAAGACCGCCGTGTTCCCGAAACTGGTGTTCGCCATCAAGGATGGCCTCAACCACAAGCAAGGCGATCCCAACTACGACATCAAGCAGCTGGCGCTGGAGTGTGCCTCCAAGCGGATGTATCCGGACATCCTCAACTACGACCAGGTCGTGAAAGTGACCGGCTCCTTCAAGACCCCCATGGGTTGCCGCTCCTTCCTCGGTGCCTACGAGGAGAATGGCGAGCTGATCCACGAAGGTCGCAACAACCTGGGTGTCGTGAGCCTCAACCTGCCGCGCATAGCCCTGAAATCCCGTGATGAAGCGGACTTCTGGGATCGTCTGGATGCCTCCCTGCGGGTCGCCAAGAAGGCGCTGATGTACCGCATCACCCGTCTGGACGGAGTGAAAGCACGGGTTGCTCCGATCCTCTATATGGAAGGGGCTTGCGGCGTGCGGCTGAAGGCGGACGACAACGTCAGCGAGATCTTCAAGAACGGTCGTGCCTCCATTTCCCTCGGTTATATCGGGGTTCACGAGACCATCAACGCCCTGTTTGGTGACAAGGTGCACCTGTTTGACAGCGCCGAGCTGCAACAGAAGGCCATCGCCATCATCGCCCGTCTCAGGGCAGCCATCGACGAGTGGAAAGAGGAGACTGGCTACGGCTTCAGCCTCTACTCCACCCCGAGCGAGAACCTCTGCACCCGTTTCTGCCGCATCGATGCCAAAGAGTTTGGCGTGGTATCCGGCGTGACCGACAAGGGTTACTACACCAACAGCTTCCATCTCGATGTGGAGAAGCAGGTCAACCCCTACGACAAGCTGGACTTCGAGGCGCCCTATCCACCCATCGCCAGCGGTGGCTTTATCTGCTACGGCGAGTACCCCAACATCCAGCACAATCTGGAAGCACTCGAAAACGTCTGGGACTACAGCTATGACAAGGTGCCCTACTACGGTACCAACACCCCCATCGACGAGTGCTACGACTGCGGCTTTACCGGCGAATTCGAGTGCACCTCCAAGGGCTTTACCTGCCCGCGCTGCGGCAACCACGACCCGGCCAAGGTGTCGGTGACCCGCCGTGTCTGCGGCTACCTCGGCAGCCCGGATGCACGCCCCTTCAATGCGGGTAAGCAGGAAGAGGTGAAGCGCCGCGTCAAACATATGTAAGCGCACAAGCGATGAAGAGCTGGCCCCTGACTCAAGGGGCCATTTTCATTGGAGGGCGGCAGTTATGCCGCTGTCCCGTGAACGAGGCAGGAAACAAGCGATGCACTACCACCAATACTACCCGGTCGATGTGATCAACGGCCCCGGCACCCGTGCCACCCTGTTTGTCTCCGGTTGTGAGCATCAGTGCCCGGGTTGCTACAACCAGAGCACCTGGCGGCTCGATGGCGGCAAGCCGTTCGATGAGGCGATGAGCGATCGCATCATTAGCGACCTCAACGACAGCCGCATCAAACGGCGAGGTCTGTCGCTCTCCGGCGGCGATCCGCTCCACCCGGCCAACGTGCCCCACGTGCTGGCGCTGGTGAAACGGGTGCGCGCCGAGTGTCCGGGCAAGGATATCTGGTGCTGGACCGGTTATCTGCTCGGCGAACTGTCAGAGGCCCAGCGCGAGCTGGTCGCCCTGCTGGATGTGCTGGTGGATGGCAAGTATGAAAAGGCGTTGGCAGATCCGGGCCTGCTCTGGCGTGGCAGCAGCAATCAGCAGATCCACGACCTCAACGCCTGGCGTGATGCGGGTGAGCGAATTCCCTGTCTGGTTTGCAGTTGAAGTCCGGGATGTTTATGGTTAGCCCATTCCAATCCTGACGACATTCTTGAAGAGGAGAGCCGAGATGAACAATCTGCTCAAGATCCTGCTGGCCATTTTCCTGCCCCCTGTGTGCGCGTTTATCCAGGTGGGCTTTAGCCTGCACTTTTTAATCAACATAGTGCTGACCCTGATGGGCGGTCTGCCGGGCATGGTCCATGCGCTCTGGTTGGTGGTGAGCGACAAGCGCGGCTGATGCCAGCGTATGGTTAGTGAGCTTATTGACGATAAAAGGGCCAACCTCTCGGGGTTGGCCCTTTTGTTCATGTTCATACGAATACTTTTTCGTTAGGATGGGTGACTGACCAAGCGGGCCGCGTTGAGCGCCCTGCAGTCCGGCAACAAGCACCGGCAAAGAACAAGGAGCGTTACATGAATTGGAAAGTCGCAGTATGGTCAGGTCTGGCAGTGACACTGTTGCTGGGGTGCTCATCCCGTCAGGAGGTGGCGCACGAACGCGCTCCGATCGCTATCCCTCTCGAGCAGTTGTCCAGCTACTGGGTTCAGGAGAAGCAGTGGTCATGGCTTGGCAATGACGAGCCCGCCCTGCCAGCCAAACCGGTCAAGGGGTATGTGGAAGTGCGCTATCAAATCGACGCCAGCGGCACGCCGGTCAAGCCGGAAGTGGTGGCGGCCGAGCCCCCCGGCGAGCTGGAGCAGAGCGCGCTGGCGACCCTCTCGCGGATCCGCTACAGCCCGGCAGAGGGCAACCCGGATGCCATTCCGGTCGAGGTAACCAACCGCTTCGAGATCGAGATCAACTGATCCCCCACCACTCTGATGGCAGAGAAAGAGAGACCCCGGCCAGGCCGGGGTCACGTTTATTGCTGTTTGCAGTCGTTGTAGGCGGTCTGCCACTCGCCATCCTGATCCCGAAGCTCGACAAAGCCCTCATCCCCCTTGTTCCACCAAACGGCCTCATGTTCGTCCGTATAGCGGGCGCCGGAGGCCGAAATGGCCTGGGGCAGGGTGTAATCCTTGCCGTCCGGCAGTGACAGCTTGATAAAGTTGAGGCTCTCGTCGGAGAGAGAGAAGTAGCGCACCTGCACCTTCTTGCCCTGCTCGCACTGGTAACTGACCGGTTCGCCACCGGTGACTGAGAGGGTATTGCCCTGATTGCAGCCAGCGAGCAGGCCGAGGGCCAGCGCACCAGCGGCCATCATATGTACCTTATTCATGATTACAGCTCCATTGGTGTCATACGGGCGTGAGCCTAACAGGTTGCCGTTATTGTGCAATCCGCACGGCCATTCGGTGCGTCGCTGGCTGTCCGGCCTGCCTGCCTCGGAGGTACTTCTAATTTGCGACAGGGATGGCGAGGTAGGAGTAAACGCGGAAGACAAAAAAACGCCCCGGCAGGCGACGGGGCGAAAGAGAGCTCATCCATGGGCTGACAACAGTGCTTACAACAGGAGATCAATAACCGAAGCGGGTCGCCTCGAAGCGGTTGAGCAACCGGTGGACGAGGTAGCAGGCCAGCAGGGTGACCACGATGGCAAACAGGATGCTGCTCACCCGGTAGAGGGCGCTGAACACCAGATCGTTGCCCGGGGTGAGGTACTGGCCAAACAGGATGCCGAGGGTAGTGAGGGCGCCAAAGCCGACCCCCGAGCCGCCTGCCTCCTTGACGTGGGCATGGCTGAACAGCATGGCGCCGAGCCACAACAGTGGAGCGACCAGCAGCAGTTGCCCTGACCAGTCATAGAGCAGCAGCTGGCCGAGCAGGCCGAAGGTGACCCCCAGCAAGGTACCCATCGCCCGTTTACGGGCATAACTCAGCGCACCGTTCCAGTGCATGGGGAACAGCACCAGCAAGGTCGTGGCCTGGGCAGACATGGAGTCGCGCAGGTCAAACACCTGAAATACCAGAAACGACAGGGTGGCCACAGTGGCACCCAGCAGGGCTTCATGACGCATCCGGTGCGGTGCCTTGGGGGCCGAGGCTGGCTTGGGTCTGGCCTCCACATCCGGGATCAGCATGGTCATCAGGTAGGCGATCAGCACCGACAGCACGCTCGCCCAGATATTGTTGAGGATCAGGTCGTTGAGGTCGGTCTGCGGATAGCTGGCAAAGTGCAGCATGATGCTGAGGCTCAGCACCCCGTTGGCCCCGAACAGAAACAGGCTGCCCCGCGACATGGCGGCGAAGCGGTAGAGAAACAGCAGGAAGGCGATAGGGGTCATCAGCGCCGGATGGCTGCCAAACAGTCCCCCCAGCAGCCCGACCTCCACCCCACAGACCACCGCCGCCGCGATCAGCTGGCGTGCGGCATGGCCATTCATCACCGGCACCATCCCCAGCAGCAGCACCGGTGTGACCGTATAGAAGACCCCGTAATTCCAGCCAAACAGCTTGCAGAGCAGAAAGCCCGTGGTGCAGCCAAAGGCGATGCGCAGGCACTGGCGCAGCTCGTTGCCGGTGAGGGGCCGATACCAGAGGTGGGTGGCAGCACCACCGGCGGGGTGTGCTGGGGCGGTATTGGCCGACGGATGAGTGGCGTGGTTAGTAGACATAATGGAGCAGGCTGAGCAGGTGGATCTGGCCCCGTGCCAGCATGGCGGTCAGGGCATTGTCCGGCAGCAGTTGCACTGTGGCCCGCGCCCCGGCTGGCAGATGATCGGGGAGCTGCTCCAGCTCGAGGTGCAGCCGCATCCGCTGGGCATCCCGTACCCAGCGATCAGACTCCACCGGCGCGGCCAGTCGACCATTGGCATCAAATTGACCGGCACTCACTCCGGCATCCAGACTGCTTACCCGGGCAGGATAGAGCTGACCCGGCTCGCCATCGAAGGCCACCAGTGCGCGGGTTTGCTCGCCGACATGGCGCAGGCTCTTCTCCCGAAAATCGGCTATGACATCGACCTGTTCCGACACCAGCGCCAGCAGCGGGCTGCCCGCGCTGGCGATACTGCCCGGCTTGAGCTGCAGGTTGGTGATGGTGCCATCCTGATCCGCGTGGACCCGGCTGTAAGAGAGGGCCAGCTGCGCTTGCGCCAGCTTGTTGCGGGCCTGGCGCAGCAACAGATTGTCCTCACCGGTCACGCCACGACTGGCCTTGATCTGGGCCAGTTTGGCCTGACTGGCGCGCAGGTTGGCCTGGGCGCTGCGCAGGGCGCTGTCAGCCTCATCTTTTTGTTGCAGCGAAACCATGTGACGTTGGTAGAGCGCATCGATCCGCTCAGCCTCGCGCCACTTCTGGCTGGCCAGGGTCTCCTTGGCGTTGATCTCGGCAACGGCGGCGGTCAGGGCCGCATCCAGTTCACTGTTCTGCTGCACGGCCTGCGCCAGCGCAAGGCGGGCCTGCTCCACCGCCAGTTCAAAAGGGGCCGGATCCAGCCTGAACAGCAGATCCCCCTTCTTGACCTGCTGGTTGTTGTGAACGGCGACCTCGATCACCTTGCCGCTCACCTGGGGGGCCAGCTTGGTGACCACCCGGGTCGCCATCGCCTGAGGGGTGAGGGGCATCAGCAGGTCGGCTATCAGAAAATAGGCAAACAGGGTGGCAAAGCCCGCCATGGACCATTTGATCCAGCGGGTAAATTGTTGATCCGGGGTCATCTTATTCTCTCTCTGTGTCGGTCTCGGGAGGACTTGTATCGCCTCCGGCTTGTCGGTCGTGGTGTTGTTCAATTTTGCTGAGGGCGTTGGCCGAGATCCGCTGCACCGTGGCTTCGAACAGCTGCAGGGTCTGCTCATCGATGCCCCCCAGCAGCTCCCGGCGGATATTCATGATGCGGTCGGCGATCTGATCGAGCAGGGTCTGGCCAGCCGGGGTCACGCAGACGATGCGGGCCCGCTTGTCCTGACTGCAGCAGTGGCGCTCAATCAGTCCCTGCTCTTCCAGCTGGCCCAGGGTGCGCATCAGGGATGGGAGCTCTATCTCGAGGGCTTCGGCCAGGGTCTTCTGGCTGACATGGTTCCCCATGCGGGAGAGTTTCCACAGCGCGGTCCAGCGGGGATGGGTGAGGCCAAGGGGAGCCAGCTCCAGGTCGGCGGCAGTACGCCATAGCCGGTGCATCCGCGCTATCTGCTCGGCGAGCGACAGCTCGCGCAACCTTTCCAGATCCGTCATCTTCTCATCCTCAATGTACTTAGCCTGCTAACTATCATACTTGTTTAGCAGGCTAAGTAAATAGTGTGATGCGGATCATGTTTCTGGTCGGATCTTTCGCTGGTGCGAGTTGGCAGCATTCGAGACCCTGATATTATTTTCGGGGCTGATCCACTCGAGACTCTTTTGCCGCTTCGGATATTGCGCCGTGAATGGAGGATATCTGGCGATTATTTTCATGAAATTTTCAGCTTCAGCGAGCAGCTCTTTTTTTATCCGCTAATATTGATGAGGTTATAAAACAAGGGGGAAACGGGTTGTGGATGGATATGACAGTGGATGTGTGTATCTGGCAATTGAAGCGCTGTTGAGTGATGGGGAATATGGTGCAGAGTCACACCATGGCGTGAATCGGGAAGGCGCTATCAGCTGTACCGATATCAGTCATGATTTTGACCCCGCCAATATTCCATTGCTGTTGGCAGAATAGACCTGACCGTGTGTGATCCTTGTGAGTTCAAGCCAGTGCTCTGGTATTCGCTGGCTTGACTCATCACTATTTCAATCTCCCCTTTTTGCATCTTTCTCCTCACCCTTTTTCATCGTGCGTGCTTCCTGCACGCTGACTTAAACCCTGATGTGGCAAGCCGTGGCGCTCGCGTTATGACGATGACATTGCCCGCTGATTATCACTCACA
The DNA here is from genome assembly GCF_040908345.1 of Aeromonas sp. R3-1. Taxonomy (NCBI): domain Bacteria; kingdom Pseudomonadati; phylum Pseudomonadota; class Gammaproteobacteria; order Aeromonadales; family Aeromonadaceae; genus Aeromonas; species Aeromonas sp. R3-1. Next base: position 11,035 of record NZ_JBFODN010000141.1, on the reverse strand, counting down.
GGATCTGTGGCGATAAATGGTCGCAGAGCTTGTCATCTGGCCCTGTTATTTCCCCTAAGGGGGAGAGGTCATCGCATCGTTATTACTGCTGATCACCCAAATATCCGCCATTGGGCTCGCTCGTTTTATCGCCCAATTTCCTGGTCGAGCAGGGCATCGATGGTCTGGTGTTCTATTGTGCAGCGCACGTTGGCGGCACCATGATGTTTAAGTTTTTAATGTTTTTATATGGCTTTGCAGTCTGGCTAACCGACAGGGGAGAGGGGGATCAATAAAGTAGCGGCCACAATCACACGCAGAGTACATAACAATGAAAAACCTCTCCCCCCTACAAACCACACAAGAAAAGGCCGCCTTTATGGGCGGCCAACAAATTGCCGGTATGCCGCTCTTTATATTTCTGGGGCTGGCGACCTGCGTTCTCTTTTCCGGCTGGAACGGCTCGTTGCCGCTCGGCATGGTCGGTGCGCTGGCACTGATGTTTGTGCTGGGCACCCTGCTGACCGAGCTGGGGGAGCGGATCATGCCGATCCGCGAATACCTGGGGGGTGGCACCATCCTCGCCATCTTTGGCGGCGCCGCCCTGTTCGAATACCAGCTGCTGCCGGTGCAGGCGGGGCAGGTCATCACCAACTTCATGAAGGAGGGGGGCTTTCTCAACTTCTTTATCGCCAGTCTGGTGACAGGCTCGGTGTTCGGTATGAGCGGCGCTTTGCTGAAAAATGCCGCCATGCGCTACCTACCGGTCATTCTTGGTGGCGTCGCACTGGCACTGCTGAGCGTGGGGTTGGTCGGCTCCCTGATGGGGTATGGCTTCAAGAATGCGGTGCTGCTGATCGGTCTGCCCATCATGGGCGGTGGCATGGGCGCTGGCGCGGTGCCTCTGGTGGAGATCCTCTCCGGCCCGATGCAGATGTCCAGTGCGGATCTCTTGTCGCGCATGGTACCGGCGGTCGTGATCGCCAATACCCTGGCCATTCTGGTGGGATCCCTGCTGGCGCGCCTTGGTCGCCGTTACCCCTCCCTGACTGGCAACGGCAAGCTGATGGTCAAAGAGAATAGCCAGAGCATTGCCGATGAGCAGGCCGAAGCGCCGACCCTGCAGAGTCTGGGTATGGGCCTTTTCATCAGCTCCAGCATGTTTGTGTTGGGCTCCCTGCTTGGCAACTTTATCCCGATGCACCCCTTCGCCCTGATGATTTTGGCGGTCGCCTTTATCAAGGTGAGTGGCCTGCTGCCGCGCCGCTATGAGCAGGCGGCAGCTGACTGGTATCAGTTTGTGGTGAGCAACCTCACCCCCTCCCTGCTGGTGGGGATCGGTGTCGCCTATACCAGTATTCCCGAGCTCATCAGCGCCTTCTCCATCAGCTACTTCGTGCTGGTCATGGTCACCGTGATTGGCGGGGCTCTCGGTGCGGCGCTGGTCGGCAAGCTGATCGGCTTCTATCCCATCGAGGCGGCCATCACCGGCGGGCTCTGCATGGCCAACATGGGGGGCACCGGCGATGTCGCCGTGCTCTCGGCGGCCCAGCGGATGAAGCTGATGCCCTTTGCCCAGATCTCCTCTCGCCTAGGCGGCGCCGTGATGCTGATCCTGGCCACCGCTCTTATCTCCCTGCTCGCCTGATACCGGATTGAGGAACAAACAAGATGAACGACATCATGATGGGCACCAGCCTGCCCTATGCCGAGCGCAAGCGTCAGGGTGTGCGAGGCCGCATGCCCCACAAGGAGGAGTCCCTCTCCCAGCAGCGGCGCCGGATCTACCGACTGGTCAGCGCCATGCAGAGTCCGTTTGACCAGCATCTGCTGCTGCGCCAGTTGCAGGAGGACAACCCTGTACTCTTCTACGATCTGGTGCGTCACCACCTGCCGGAGCTGCTGCCGATCATCTACACCCCGGTGGTGGGGGAGGCGTGCCAGCGCCACAGCGATCTCTATCTGCGCAGTCACGGTCTCTACCTCTCCTGGCATGACAGGGACGATCTCGACGATATCCTCGAGTCGGTGGAGCAGGAGGTGGACGTGATCGTCATCTCCGATGGGGAGCGGGTGCTGGGGCTCGGCGATCTCGGTATCGGCGGCATGGGGATCTGTATCGGCAAGCTGGCGCTTTACTCCGCTGCTGGCGGCATCAATCCGGCGCGGACCCTGCCGCTCTGCGTCGATGTGGGCACCAACAACCCCGAGCTGCTGGAGGATGACTCCTACCTCGGCTGGCAATCCCCGCGCATCGACGGCGAGAGCTACTACCACTTTATGGACAAGGTGGTGGCCGCCATTCGCAAGCGTTGGCCCCAGGTGGTGCTGCAGTTTGAAGACTTTGCCGGCAAGCACGCCGCCAACCTGCTGGCCCGCTATCGGGACGAGCTCTGCATGTTCAACGACGATATTCAGGGCACGGCGGCGGTCGCCTCCGCCTGCGTGCTGGCCGGGTTGCAACAGGCGGAGACCGCCCTCAATGATGCCCCTGTGCTGATCGTCGGTGCCGGTTCTGCCGGTTGTGGCATCGCTGCCATGCTGGCCCAGCTGGCGGGGAGTCACGACGGCGTCTGGCTGTTTGATCAGGACGGGGTGGTCTGCAGCGATCGTCCCAACTTGACTCGTGCCCAACAGCCGTTTGCCCGCGCCGTTGAGGAGGGGAGCAGTTCACTGCTGGAGACCATCCGTCAGGTGCGCCCGGCTGTGCTGATCGGGGTGAGCGGTCAGGGCGGCCTCTTTACCCGCGAGGTGTTGCAGGCGATGGGGGAGGTGTGCGATCAGCCGGTGATCCTGCCGCTCTCCAACCCGACCCGCAGCGCCGAGGCCACCCCCGAGCAGGTATGGGCTGCCACAGATGGCCGCGCTCTGCTGGCCACCGGCAGCCCCTTTGCGCCGGTAACGGTGGCGGGGGAGCGGCGGGTGGTCTCCCAGTGCAACAACGTCTATGTATTCCCGGGGATTGGTCTCGGGGCGTGCGCCGTCAAGGCGCGCCGCATCAGCGATGGCATGTTGCTGGCCGCGGTGCGGGCTGTCGGCGCCTATCCGCTGGTGGCGGGTCGGCTGTTGCCCCCCATCGAGCAGGTGGGAGAGGTGGCCCGCGCCGTCGCCAGAGCGGTGGCGCTCTGTGCCCGCGAGGAAGGATTGGCCGATTTTGTCGGCGATCCGGCACCTTTGATTGACCAGACCTGGTGGCATCCGCACTATTGGGCAGCGTCCTGACGTTTTAAGGTATGTGCATGAAACTTCGCCACCAGTTGGTCACCCTCTCTCTTGGGCTCTCCCTGCTGCTGATCCTCATTCTGGGCAGCCTGCTGGCCCTCTTTATCCGTCATCTGCTGGAGAGCAATCTGCAGGATAAGGGGAGCGATCTGGCACGGGTGATGGCGGCCGATACCCGGGTGGTTGAGGCTCTGCGTCAGGGCAGTGATCCTACCCTGCGCGACTATGTGGAGGCGGTCTGCAACCGCACCGACGCCACCTATATGGTGGTGACCGATGAGCATGGTCGCCGCCTCAGCCACCCCAACCCCGATCTGGTGGGGCAGAAGTTTCGCGGCGAGGATATCTGGCCCGCGCTGCAGGAGCGGCGCAGCTACTGCTCCAAGGATAGGGGTACCATGGGGCCGGCGATCCGCTGCTTCTCCCCGGTGGTGGGTGGGGATGGGCGCGTCATGGGGGCCGTGGTGGTGGGCTATCTGATGCAGCAGGTGGAGGGCATCTATATGGAGCGGGTGGCCCTGCTCATCAGCGCCATAGTAGCGGTGCTGGGGTGTGGTCTGCTGCTGGCGCTCTGGGTGCAATACCTGCTGCGCAAGACCCTGCTCGATCTGGAGCCGGAGGCGATCGTGCGCCGCTTCACCCTGCAGGATCTGGTGCTTGAGCACATCACCGAAGGGGTCATCGCCCTCGATGGCCGCGGCAACATCAACATGATCAACAGCACCGCCAGCTATCAGCTGCGGCTGCCGGTCACCGGGCGCCATGCCCTGCAGGGGCAGTCGCTGGCGGAGCTGGTGCCGCCCCTTGCCCCCTGTCTGGAGCAGGAGGGGGGCGAGGTGAGCTTCACCATTCAGGGGGAGTCCTTTGTCGGTCGCTGGCAGGCGGTGCAGGGCAAGGCACCGGGGCGGCTGCTGATCTTCAGCCGCCCAGAGGTGGCCGCCAGTCTGGGGGTGCAGGTGACCCACCTGCGTCAGTATGCCGAGATGCTGCGGATGCAGAGCCACGAGTTCGCCAACAAGCTGAGCAGCCTCTCCGGCCTGTTGCAGTTGGGCCATGTGGATCAGGCGGTGGAGCTGATCCAGCAGGAGAACGAAGCGTGCCAGACCATGCTGCAGGAGCTGCTGCGGCTGATCGACAACAAGCCAGTGGCGGGGCTTATTCTCGGCAAGTTCAGCCGGGCTCGCGAGCTGGGGGTGACCCTGGAGCTAGATCCCGATTCGGCGCTGGCGGAGTATCCGGCCTCGGTCTCGGCCGATCTCATCACCCTCATTGGCAACCTGCTGGATAACGGTCTGCAGGCAGCCTGGCGCAACCGCCAGCAGCGGCCGCCGCGGGTGCTGCTCTCCCTGTGCGATGTGGGGCGGCGACTGGTGATCGAGGTGGAGGATAGTGGCGAGGGAGTCGACGAGGAGCTGGCCGATCACCTGTTCGATTACGGGGTGAGTCGCCAGAGCGGCGATCACGGGGTGGGTCTGTTCCTGGTCAAGGAGACCGTGGGTCGGCACGAGGGTGTGATAGAATGGCGGCGAACCGCCGAGCAGACCACCCTGTTTGGTATCTACTTGAATAAAAACCAATTAATGTGAGCCATGGACCCAATAATCACGCTTGTTATTGAAGATGACGATCGGATCGGTGCCATCTTGTCAGAACTGGTGGCGGCGACACCCGGTTTCTCCCTGCTGGGGCGTGCCGGCACCCTGGCCCAGGCCGATGCCATGATGGCAGGTGTGGTGCCCCAACTGCTGCTGGTGGATGTCTCCCTGCCCGATGGCTCCGGCCTTGAGTGGGTGAGCCGCCTGCGCAGCCACAACCGCGAAGCCTACGTCATCATGGTGACTGCCTCGCGGGATGTGGAGACCATCCAGCAGGCCCTCAACCTGGGGGTTCATGACTACGTCATCAAACCATTGCGGCTGTTTCGCATCCAGCAGAGTCTGGACGAGATCCTGCAACTGCACAGCCGCCTCTGCGAGCGGGGTCGGCTGGAGCAGGAAGATCTCGACAAGTTGCTGGGCAAGGGGGGGCGCTCCCAGATCAAGGAGATGCGCGTCACTCCCAAGGGGATCGACAGCATCACCCTGCGTCAGGTGCTGGATCTGCTGGCGGGCGAGCCGGAGAACGTCTTCTCCACCGACACGGTGGCGCTGCGGCTCTCCCTCAGCCGCACCACGGCGCGCCGCTATCTGGAGTATCTGGAGTCGGAAGACCGGGTGGATGTGGATCTCAACTATGGTCAGCGGGGGCGGCCGGAGCGGCGCTACCGCTGGCGCCGGGCCGGTTGAGATGCGCACTGGCGTGCATTGCAGAAACAACAAGGGAGCCATGGGCTCCCTTGTTGTTTCCGGACGATGTTCTTTCTCAGGCGGCTTCCCGTTCGGCTACCGGCGCACGCCCCTTCAGTTGGGAGGCCATCACCCCGCCCAGGATCAGCCCGCCACCCAGCAGGTGGTAGCCATGGATCGGCTCGCCCAGGCCGACGACGGCGATCAGCGCCGTACAGAGCGGCATCAGGTTCATAAAGACCGAGGTGCGCTCGGCGCCCATGCAGGCGAGGCCGCGCATCCAGCAGTAAGCCGCCAGCAGGGAGGAGGCAAGCCCGGCGAAGAGCACCAGTCCCCATCCTTCGGCTGGCACCGCCATCGAGTCTGCGCTGAGAGCGAGCGGCACCAGCAGCAGTACCGCCAGCAGGATCTGCATGTAGAGGTTGAGCCAGGGGCCAAACGGCAGGTGCCAGCGGCGGATCAATAGGCCGTAAAGGGCGTAGCTGGCGGAGCCCAGCAACATCATGCCATCCCCCGGGTTGATGCCGTTGTGGAGCAGGGCCAGTGGTTCGCCCTTGCCAAGCAGCCAGAGCACCCCGAACAGGGAGAGGCTCATGCCGAGCAGTGCCTGTTTGCCGGGACGCTGGCCGAAGAAGAGCGCCCCTTGCAGCAGGGTGAGCAGCGGAATCAGGGAGCCGATCACCCCCATATTGGTGGCCGAGGTGCTGTGAGCAGCGTAGTAGGCCAGACACTGGTAGAGCACCATACCGAGGGCCGCCAGCACCAGCAGCTTGCCGAGCCAGGGTCGAACCTCACTGCGTCGCCGCCAGAGGGTGGGCAGACAGAAGGGGGTCAGCGCCAGGGCGGCGATCACCCAGCGATAGAAGGAGATAGCCGCGGGGTCGAGCACACTGGCGGCCGCCTTGGACACCACGGTATTGGTAGCCCAGATCAGCACCGCCATCAGCGGAAAGAGAAGAGGGGAAAAGATTCGCATCAGAGGCTCCTTATTAACAGGGGGCCAAGTCTACCCTTGTCTTTATATTATCAAGTAGCGTAAAACAGACAGATGACCCAGCAGAAAAGACAACTCTTTCTGATGCACCTTATTCCGGCCCACACGGGCTGCGTCTGCCCGCAACTGATTGCTGCTTTTGACCTGTGCCGGAGACCGAGCCAACAGGGCGTTGCATCACGCCTGCTCCTCTCTCTCACTGACAAGGGGCGCTGATGGCCACTCACCACTTTCAGCCGGTAGATGTCGTTCTGCCCGCTCCCAATCCGCTCTATTTCAGTTACCAGCAGATGCTGGCCGACAGCGCGACCGTGCTGCACTCCCACCCCTGGGGCCAGCTCAACATGATCAGCCTGGGGATCATGGAGATAGAGCTGGGGGATCAGCGACTGGTGGCCCCTGCCGACTACCTTATCTGGGTACCGGCGGGTCTCGACCACACCTCCTACAACGAGCAGACCCTCGACTATACCTCCATCTACGTCAGCCACGAGCTGGCGGCCAAGCTGCCGCCAGAGCCCAGATTGCTGCTGCTTACCCCACTTATTCGCGCCCTGCTGAGCGATTTTTGCGAACGGCGGGTGAGCCATATGGCGGATGAGTGGGATCAGCGTCAGGCCGAGTTACTGGTGGAGCGACTGGCGCGCACCCGCTGTCAGGAGAGCTACCTGCCGATGAGTCAGGACAAGCTGCTGGCTCCCATGCTGGCGGCCTTACACAGCGATCCTGCCGATCCCCGAACTCTGGCCCAGTGGGCCGGACAACTGCATACCACAGAGCGCACCCTGGCGCGGCGCTGCCTGCGGGAGCTGGGGATGAGCTTCGGTCAGTGGCGGGCGCGGTTGCGGCTGCTCAAGGCGCTGGCCTGGCTCAAGGGGGACATGCCCATTCAGGAGATCAGCTGGCGGCTCGGTTACGGCTCCACCTCGGCCTTTATCGCCATGTTCAACCGGGAGCTGGGCTGCTCCCCCCAGCGTTATCGCCTACAGTCAGCCCGATAACAAATCGCCGGACATGTCATCTGATGAAGCAAAACAAGAAGGGCGCCCGCAGGCGCCCTTTCTGATGACGTCTGCTTGCGCTAGAAGAAGCCGAGCGGGTTGATGTCGTGACTCACCAGCAGGTTCTTGGTGTTCTGGTAGTGGTCCAGCATCATCTTGTGGGTCTCGCGCCCGATCCCCGACTTTTTGTAACCGCCAAAGGCGGCGTGTGCCGGGTAGGCGTGGTAGCAGTTGACCCAGACCCGGCCAGCCTGAATGCCACGCCCCATGCGCCAGGCCAGATTGCTGTCGCGGGTCCACAGGCCCGCACCCAACCCGTACTGGGTGTCGTTGGCAATGGCCAAAGCATCCGCCTCGTCCTTGAAGATGGTGACCCCGAGTGCCGGCCCGAAGATCTCCTCCTGGAACACCCGCATCTTGTTCTGACCGGAGAAGATGGTGGGCTGGATGTAGAACCCCCCCTCCAGTCCGTTCACCTTGGCCGGGCCGCCGCCGATCAGCATCTTGGCCCCTTCGCTGCGGCCGATCTCCATGTAGCCCAGGATCTTGTCGAACTGCTCGCGGGACGCCTGCGCTCCCACCTGAGTGGCGGTATCGAGGGGGTTACCCTGCACTATGGTGCGAGCACGGGCCAGCACCCTGTCCATGAAGTCGTCATAGATGCTGGCCTGCACCAGCGCGCGGGAGGGGCAGGTACACACTTCCCCCTGGTTGAAGAAGGTCATCAGCATCCCTTCTACCGCCTTGTCGATGTAGCTGCTCTCGTGCTGCATCACGTCGGCGAAGTAGATATTGGGGGACTTGCCCCCCAGCTCCACGGTGGAGGGGATCAGCTTGTCGGCTGCGCAGCGAAGGATATGGGCGCCCACTTCGGTCGAACCGGTAAAGGCCAGTTTCTGGATCCGGTTGCTGGTGGCCAGCGCCTGACCTGCCTCGGCGCCGAAGCCGTTGACCACGTTGACTACGCCGGGGGGCAGGATGTCCTTGATGAGATCCATCATCAGCATGATGGTGACCGGGGTCTGCTCGGCGGGCTTGAGCACGCTGCAGCAACCCGCCGCCAGCACCGGGGCAAGCTTCCAGGCAGCCATCAGCAGCGGGAAGTTCCACGGGATGATCTGGCCGACCACGCCGATGGGCTCCTTGAAGTGGTAGCTGACGGTGTTCTGATCCAGCTCGGCGGCCGAGCCCTCCTGAGCACGAATGCAGCCAGCGAAGTAGCGGAAGTGATCCACCACCAGCGGCAGGTCGGCGGCTAGAGTTTCGCGCACCGCCTTGCCGTTCTCCCAGGTTTCGGCGATGGCGAGTCGCTCGATGTTCTGCTCGATGCGATTGGCGATGCGCAGCAGCAGATTGCTGCGCTCGGTGACGCTGGTCTTGCTCCAGCTGGAGAACGCCTTGTGGGCGGCATCCAGCGCCAGCTCGATATCGGCGGCGTCGGAGCGGGCGACCTCGCAGAATACTTTGCCATCCACTGGCGAGATGTTTTCAAAGTAGCGGCCGGCGCGAGGTGCCACCCACTCACCACCGATGAAGTTGTCGTAACGGGACTTGAAGCTGACCAGGGCACCTGCCTGACCGGGAGCGGTATAAATCATCTCATCATCCTTTAAGTGTGTGATCCTGACCGGGCTGGCTGACAGACCGGTTGCCAGCTGATATCGCAAGGGGCGTGCCAAAGGGTCTGACCAGTAGATAGAAGGTTACAAAAACGTTATAAAATGGGGTGTGGCAGCGTATCTTGGTTAACCAATGACCACGGCTATTGCGATAAAACTGTACCGTTTCTGGACAGTGGCCGAGACAGTCGTGCTGTTTGTGAACAGGAGGCGTGATGAGTGAGTCACTTCAACCCGGTCCCGGTCCGATCCAGCGTTCCTGGCAGCGCTGCCTGCATCAGGGGCTGAGCCGCCAGCAGAGCGCCGATCTGGACTTGCTGCCCCGGGGGGAGTTGTCGGCCCGTCAGGAGCAGCACAGGGCGCTGATCGCCTGCTTCCAGCGCTTCGTGCTGCCGCTGTTTGCCCAGCTGCTGGCGGGTCGCCCTTGTCGCCTGTTGTTGTGTGACGGTGAGGGGGCCATTCTGGCCGCCAGTGGTGATGAGGGGTTCGCCCGCCATGCCGAGCGTATCTTTTTGCGCAGTGGCGCCCGCTGGGGTGAGGCGAGCAAGGGCACCAACGCCATCGGTACCGCGCTGGCCGAGCAGAGTGAAGTACAGGTGCTCGGCAATCAGCACTTCTTCGCCCAGCACAGCTTCCTCAGTTGCAGCGCTTGCCCGTTGCTCGGGCCGGATGGGCAATTGCTCGGGGTGCTCGATATCTCCACCGACGCTGCCCATCACGATGGCGACATGCTGGGCACGGTGCGGCTGCTGGCCATGACCCTCGAAAACGCGCTGTTGGCACGCCAGCCGGGCTGGCTGGTGGATCTCGAGCCCCAGAGCCTCTGGTCCGCTCGCCTGTTGCTGGGAGAGGAGGGGGAACTGCTCGGCGCCAACCGGGCAGGCCGGCTCTGGCTCGGCCAACACCCTTTCGATGGCAGGCAACTGCTGCGCGAGGGGCGTGGCTTGCGGCTGGTGCCAGAAGCGGACGCGACATCTTCCTGCACCGCGCTGCCGGGTCACTCAAGCCCGATGCCACATCCGCAGCAGGTGCCGCTCAAGATGCTGGAGCGCGGCATTTCTCTGCTTATCGAGGGGGAGACCGGCAGCGGCAAGGAGCATCTGGTGCGGGCCCTGCACCGAGCGTCGAGTCGGCGGGAGCAGCCACTGGTGTGCGTCAACTGCGGCGCGTTACCAGCAGATCTGGTGGAAGCCGAGCTGTTTGGCTATGTGGGCGGGGCCTTCAGCGGTGCCCGCAGCCAGGGCAGTCAGGGTTATCTGCGCGCAGCCCACGGCGGCATGCTGATGCTCGATGAAATTGGCGAACTGCCGCTGCAGGCTCAAACCCGACTGCTGCGGGTATTGCAGGAGCGCAGCGTGACGCCGGTTGGCAGTCACAAGCCGGAGGCGGTGGATTTCTGGCTGGTCAGTGCCAGCCACCGGAATCTGGCGGCCATGGTGCAGAGTGGCGCATTTCGCGAAGACCTCTATTACCGGATCTGCGGCTGGCGCCAGCAGCTGATGCCGCTGCGCCGTTGGCCTGCCGCTGAGCGTCTGGGGCTGATCCAGCGACTGTTGGCGGAGATGGACCGGACCCTGCGTCTGACCCGCGATGCGGAGCAACAGCTGCTGGCCCATCCGCTGCCCGGCAACGTGCGCCAGCTCAAGCAGGCACTGGAAGTGGCCTGTGTGCTGGCAGAGGGGTTGGGTTGGATAGAACCCGCCCACCTGCATCTGCCCAGTGTGGCCACAGAGCCCGGCGTCTTGCCGATGGGGGAGGCGACCAGCTTGCGTGAACAAACCCGGCGGCAGGTGCAGCAAACGCTGGCGGCATGCGGCGGCAACGTCAGCGAGGCCGCGCGCCAGCTGGGGATCAGCCGAACCACCCTCTACCGGACGCTGCGCGAAGCCCCTTGAGTGCTCACTCCCCCTCACCGGTCGTTTTCAAGACGCACAT
>NZ_JBFODN010000140.1:0-20182 GCF_040908345.1 Aeromonas sp. R3-1 | reverse complement strand
GCGTTGAAATACAGAACCCCCGATGCGGCACATAGGGGGTTCTGAGTAGAGAAATGCTAGTTGAAAATGTGTAAACCTATTTCAGGACTAGACAGGTGGTTTACTTTCAACCAGTGGTTCGCAGCGCCGATCTCGGCTTTGCTGGTGGATATTCCCCCCGTTTGAGCTGCCTCGCATTTTGCCTGTTAATCGTTTGATCAATATCAACAAAGGGTTAAGTTCTGATGGACTCCCGACTTAAGCGTTCCATCCTGTAGGTTGGGTATGACTGTCAAGGATGGTGTCTTATGTTCCCCCCTCGCAAGCTGGGTCACCAGATCACGCTGCTGGCAATTGGCGGCATCGTATTGCTCGCCGTGGTGCTGCTTACCTTTAATCTGTTTGAAAATCGCCAGCGGGCGCTCGCGGCCGAGCAGGCTGCACTGCGGAGCCAGCTCCAGAACGTGGAAGCGGTGATCAAAAACACCAGCCATGAAACCGTGCTGGCGGCGACCCTGATCGCCCAGCGGCCGGATGCAGCCAGGGCGGTGGCCGACAAGGATTGGCAGACCCTCGCCAATCTGTTTGATCCGCTCTGGCCCGCCATCAAGGCGCAGGGGATCGAGCAGTTCCAGTTCCACCTGCCGCCAGCCACTTCCCTCTATCGGGTACACAAGCCGGAAAAACACGGTGATGACCTCTCTGCCATTCGCCCCACTGTGGTTGAGGTGAATCGTGAGCATCATGCCGTTGGCGGGCTGGAGATTGGCGTGGCTGGTACCGGTTTGCGCGGGGTCGTGCCGGTCACCTTCAGCGGGCAGCCGGTCGGTTCGGTGGAGTTCGGTCGTGCTCTGGATGAAAAGCTGTTTGGCCAACTGCTGGACAAGCAGGTGCAGCTCGCCATCTATCTGTTTGAGCAGGGCAAACTGGTGACGCTGGTTGGCACATCCCGGCTTGGTGAGGCGATGGAGTGGTATCAGCCGGTACTGGCCGGTGAGGAACGTTTCGTCAATATGACGCAGCAGGGGAGTGATTTGCTTTTGATGGCGGCGCCCCTGCGCGATTACTCCGGCAAGGTGGTCGGTATCATCGAGTTGACCCGGGATCACAGTCTGGTCGCGGCCGATCTGGCGCGTCAGGGTTGGCAGATGGCGATCATCTCTCTGGTCGGGGTTCTGGTGATTGCCATGGTGATGGCGTTTGCACTCAATCGCATTAATCGACCGCTGCTCGACAGCGTCAAGGCGCTGGAGGCGCTGGCCAATGGCTCTGGCGATCTCGGCAGCAAGCTGCCGGTGGCGGGGCCAGAGGAGATCCGCCGCCTCGGGTCGGCGTTCAATGGCTTTGTTGCCAAGATCCGCGACACCATCAGCCAGCTCACCGCCACTCTGGGCGAACTGGCTGGCGAGAGCGAGCGGCTGTCGCGCAGTGCGGCGGGCAACCTTGGCAGCATGACGCGCCAGCAGGAGCAGACCACCCAGCTCGCCACCGCCATGACCGAGATGACCAGCACGGTACACGAGGTGGCCAACAACACGGCACAGGCGGCCGAAGCGGCCAACGAAGCGGACAATCAGGCGGTCACCGGCGATGAGGTGGTGCAGCAGAGCGTCAACATGATCGAACAGCTGGCCGAGGAGATCGCCAGTGCGGGCAACACGGTGAAAGAGGTCGCCAAGGCCAGCGAGCAGATTGGCTCTGTGCTGGCGGTGATCCAGTCCATCGCCGAGCAGACCAACCTGCTGGCTCTCAACGCCGCCATTGAGGCGGCCCGGGCCGGTGAACAGGGGCGCGGTTTTGCGGTGGTGGCCGACGAGGTGCGCTCGCTGGCCGGGCGCACCCAGCACTCCACCGCCGAGATCCGCGGCACCATAGAGCAGTTGCAACGGGCGGTGGGCACCACGGTGACCATGATCGAACACAGTGTCTCGCGGGCGGGGGAGTCGGTGGAGCGGGCCAATCAGGCGGGAGAAGCCCTCGGCCGGATCAAGGGGGCGGTCAACAGCATTCGCGACATGAATACCCAGATCGCCGCCGCTTCGGAGGAGCAGTCCTCGGTGAGCGACGAGATCACCCGCAATATCGTCAGCGTCCACGAGATCTCCCAGGCCACTACGCTGGTGGCGCGGGATACCGCCCATATCGCCAGCCATGTGGCGACCCTGGTGGACAAGCTGGGGGATCTGGCCGGGCAGTTCCAGGATGGTTCCAACGTGCGGATGGTGCTGAGTCGCGCCCGCGCCGCTCACATGGGCTGGAAGACCCGGGTGCGTGCCTATCTGGATGGGCAGGAGGGGCTGTCGCGCAGCGAGGCGGTTAGCGACAAGGAGTGCCGCCTTGGCCACTGGTACTTCAGTGAAGGGCAGGCATGCTGCGGCGATCAACCCGCCTTCAGGGCGATGGCCGCCCCCCACGCCAGATTGCATCAGGTGATCCAGCAGATTATCGAGCTGAAAAATCAGCACAAGCATGAAGAGGCGGAGGCGCTCTACCGCGAGATCGAGCAGAACTCAGAACAGGTAGTGGGCTGCATCGATCAGCTGCTGCGGGAGATGACCAAGCCGGAGCGTTAATGACGAGCGGGCGGATAGCAAAAGGGCGGACAGCGATGTCAGCCCTTTTTCATGGTGCGGGTCTGGGGCGAGGTTACTGCTCCGGACGCAGATCCTGATAACGGGCGGCGGTGATGAACTGGCCGAAGGTTTCACACCAGACGATCACGCTGCTGAAGCGGGCCGGATCGATCGTGGCGGGCAGCGGCACGATAAAGTTGTCGAAGGTCTTCACCGGCCCTACTCGCACCATCTGATCCTTGAGGCGGGCAAAATCGGCTTCGGTCTCGACAAACTCGGGGGAGAGGTAGAGCTGGTAGTCCGGCCCGGGGGCCAGCTTGCCCATCAGGCTGACGGCATCCGGCCCGATGCTCACCTTGCCTTCCCCCCAGTGCAGCCGATCGCTGTCTTTCAGATCCCGGCGAAAGGTGCCGTGGAATCTCGCCTGCTGCTGGCTGGCCGCGACCTGCTCGGTATCAGGGGCGGGTGGCGCGATCAGGATCGGCAGGGTGTAGACACCGGCGGCAAAGCCTGCCGCCGCGACCAGCAGATGGGTGCCCAGCAGCAGGGCCATGGTTTTGCGTCTCATGATATCTCGGTCGTTGATGAACAGGTGCCAGCATCATAGCAGTGGTGCTGGCTAAAGCGCTTGTCGTCCAGCTCAATGGAGCCGGATGTTTGCGCAGCCGCGGTTGATATGGCTTACAGGCTGGCGAAATCCACCTCGGGCAGGGTTTCGAAGCCGGGGCGGGCGAACAGATAGCCCTGCATCAGGCTGATGCCCATCTCCCGCAGGCAGGCCATTTCTTCGCGGGTTTCGATCCCCTCCGCCAGCGGGGTGATCTGCAGCTCGGCAAACAGTGCCAGAGAGTGGCGCACTATGGCTTGCCGGGTCGGGTCATGGTCGATGCCGCGCAGCAGGTGCATATCGAGTTTGACGATGTTGGGGTGAAAATCGGCCAGCAGGTTGAGGCCCGAGTAACCGGCGCCAAAGTCATCGATCGCCGTTTTGAAGCCGAGGGCCTGATAGTGATCGACGATGCCGCGAAGATGCTGGCTATCCTGCACCTGCTCCACCTCGGTCAGCTCGAACATGATCTGCTCGATGGGGAAGTGGTGCTCGTGGGCCGCCTGCAGGGTGGTGCGAATGCAGCGCTCCGGACGGTAGACAGCATTGGGCAGAAAATTGATGCTCAGCATCCCCTTCATCTCGAGCCGTGCCGCCAGCGCGATGGCCTTGATCCGGCACAGCTGATCGAAGCGGTAACGGTTGTCGTCGTTGACCCGGGCAATCACGCTCTGCGCCGGTTCGTTGTTGATCCCCCGCACCAGCGCCTCGTAGCCGAAGACGGTGCGCTGGCTGCAATCGACGATGGGCTGAAAGGCCATGGTGAAGTCGAAGTCGAGATCTGCTTTCTCCTGACACAGCTGACAGATGGCGGGTGACGGGGCGGCAGGTATATCCATGACGTTCCTCTGATTGGGCGTGGCTGTGCTGGGCACTGTCTCAAATGATAACAGCTCATCACCCCCCTGTAGGTTCGATTAGCGAAGCGTAATCGGACGATCGAGAGGCTTTGATTGCGGTTGTTGCCGTCAAACAGGGGCGGCCAGCCGGAGGTGGAAATTCGGCTGGCGGTTATGGTGGGAGAGTCTATTTACGAGAACGTCCGATTACGTCTGACGGCTAATCGAACCTACAGGTTTCGTGATTCTATGAGTTATACAAACATAGTTTATGTGATGGTTAACTCTATCTCTATGAGGTGTAACGGATTGTTTTTAATAAATCTGTGAAGTAATATAAGACTCATTTATATCATGCATGTTATAACAGGTTATAAATATGACTGCCCAACCATTTAATACTCGACATTATAGAAAATTCAGAAATCTATTAATTGATTTAAACAGAGACCTGTTATCTATTTCACATAAAATGTGCGAGTCAGATAAGTATGGGGAGTTTACCGAACTAGAGCGTTATGTGATGGCCTTGGAAGACCGTCGATTTGTGAATCATTGTGGTTTTGATATCAAGGCATCTGCAAGAGAGCTGATCAAGAAAATACGAAGAAAAAAACATGGAGGTGCTAGTACTATAGATATGCAGATGGTTAGAACCATTACCGGATTTAAAGATATGACAATATATAGAAAGTTATATGAAACGCTACTGTCTTGGCTGGTCAATTTTCATTTCACAAAAAAACAAATAATACGCTGCTACTTAAAAAATGCTTTTTTTGGCTCTCGTCTCATAGGTGCAGAAAATGCAGCAAATGCACTATTTAATAAAGATCTGTCTATGCTAGAAAAGGATGAAAGTGCATTTATTGCGGCTATGTTATTGAGACCAAAGCCTTTAAATCCAAAAAATGAATGGTTTGAAATTGTTAAATCAAGAGCGTCTTATGCGCAGAGCGTTCGGGTTCTTGTTGAAGAGGGCTCGAAATAGAGTCCAAGTTGAAGCTTTTGTTAGATTATGCTCGGCCAAAGCTTCAGTATCGCCATCCATAATCTGTTTCCAACGACTATTGGAGTGTTTAATTATTTCTGAAGATATTCTTCTGGTTTCTGTAAAAGCAGAATCAAGATGTCTTTTACCCGAAATTATAGAGTCTATAGAGTGACCGTCTTTTATTAATTTGTAAATCGAATTGTGAGCATATCTAAAGTTATCATGAATATTTCTTTCAATATCTCTAGCGTAGTCATACATATCAATGCTGTAAAGCTCTATGAATAAAGGGTTTAAGTTTTCATTCCAATTGTCTTTAGCCTTTTTATATTCTTCCCTAGCTTGTTGTAATGTATCACTATCTTTTTTAAATTCTTTCTCAGCCAGAGAGTCGAGAAGCAGGCGGCTATAATAAATGCGCTCGCCAGACATTTTTTCTAATGACTTAGCTATTTCACGCAGCTTATCAATTTCTCGCTCTGAACGATTAGTCTTTATTTGATGTAGAAAGTTCTTCTCTTGGAAGCGACTTGATACATATAGACCAACGACACCGGTTAGAAAAAAGCTCACGATTATATTTGCTAGTTCCATCTTTACGGCTCATCCTAATTATATTTTGAACACTATATCTTTAGTTAAACATATATTCAATATCATAAAGTGTTCAAAAAAAGGCGCCTTAACGGCGCCTTTTTTAATATCACTTACCCAACCAAGATCACTGCAGCAGGGAGATATCCGCGACTTGCAGGAACAGGTTGCGCAGGTTGTTCAGCAGCGCCAGACGGTTGGCCTTGAGGGCCTCGTCGTCGGCCATCACCATCACCTCGTTGAAGAAGGTATCGACCGGTTCGCGCAGGGCGGCCAGACGGGTGAGGGCAGCCTGATAGTCACCGGCGGCGAACAGCGGGGCCAGTTCGGCTTGCAGTTCGGCAACCTGGGTGGCCAGCGCCTTCTCGGCGGCATCGACCAGCAGTTCCGGTTTGACGGCAGTCGGCAATTCGCCTTCGACCTTGGCCAGAATGTTGCTCACGCGCTTGTTGGCGGCAGCCAGGGCCAGGGCGGCATCCAGGGTGCGGAAGTGGCTGACGGCCTTGACGCGACGATCGAAGTCGAGCGGACGGGTCGGGCGGCGGGCCAGTACGGCCAGCACCACGTCGGCACCGATGCCTTCGTCCTGATAGGCGGCGCGGAAGCGGCCCAGCATAAAGTCGACCACGTCGGTGACGACGGTTTTGTTGGTCAGCTTGTCGCCGTAGACGCGTACCGCTTCTTCAACCAGTTCAACCAGATCCAGATCCAGCTGCTTCTCGGTCATGATGCGCAGGGCACCGATGGCGGCGCGACGCAGGGCGAACGGGTCCTTGTCACCCTTCGGCAGCATGCCGATGCCGAAGATACCGGCCAGGGTGTCGAACTTGTCGGCCAGCGCGACGGCGCAGGCAACCAGACCGGACGGCAGGGCATCACCGGCAAAGCGCGGCATGTACTGCTCGTTGAGGGCCACGGCCACTGCTTCGTCTTCGCCATCGTGACGGGCGTAGTGCATCCCCATGACACCCTGGGTGTCGGTGAACTCGCCGACCATGTTGGTCATCAGGTCACACTTGGAGAGCAGACCGGCACGCTTGGCCTGAGTGACATCGGCGCCGATACGCTCGGCGATAAAGCCGGCGACGGTTTCGATACGCTCGACCTTGGCCTTGACGGTGCCCAGCTGTTGCTGGAACAGCACGGTTTCAAGGCGCGGCAGGCGGGAGGCCAGGGTCTGCTTGAGGTCGGTCTTGAAGAAGAACTCGGCGTCAGAGAGACGGGGGCGAACCACCTTCTCGTTGCCGCTGATGATCTGGCTCGGGTCTTTGGACTCGATGTTGGTGACGAAGATGAACTTCGGCAGCAGCTTGCCGTTCTTGTCGTAGACCGGGAAGTACTTCTGGTCACCCTTCATGGTGTGCACCAGCGCTTCAGCGGGAACGGCCAGGAACTTCTCTTCGAAGTTGGCGGTCAGCACCACCGGCCACTCGACCAGTGCGGTCACTTCTTCCAGCAGGGCGTCGTCCAGATCGGCCACGCCACCGAAGGCGGCAGCGGCCGCTTCGACGTCAGCCTTGATCTTGGCCTTGCGCGCCATAAAGTCGGCAATCACCATGCCGCGCTCCTGCAGGATCTGCGGGTACTGGCTGGCGTTGTCGATGGTGAATTCGCTCTCGCCCATAAAGCGGTGGCCGCGAATGGTGCGGGCAGAGTCGATACCCAGAATGTGGGCGGGAACCAGCTCGCCATCCAGCAGCAGGGTCACGGTGAAGACCGGACGCACGAACTGGATGGTCTTGTCGCCCCAGCGCATCATCTTCGGGATAGGCAGTTTGGCCAGTGCAGAGGCGACCAGTTCACCCAGCAATTCTTTGGCCGGACGGCCTTCGACCTTGGCGGTGTGAACCAGCCACTCGCCCTTGTCGGTGACCAGACGCTCGGCCTGCTCAACGGTGATGCCGTTGCCACGGGCCCAGCCTTCGGCAGCCTTGGTCGGCTTGCCTTCAGCATCGAACGCCTGAGCGACGGCCGGGCCGCGCTTCTCAACGCTCTTGCTCGGCTGTTCGCCAGCCAGCTCGCTCACCTTCAGTGCCAGACGGCGCGGTGAGGCAAACCACTCGACGTCGCCGAAGGCCAGGTCGGCCTTGGTCAGTTCGGCTTTGAAGTTGTCGGCAAAGGCTTCGGCCAGGGAGCGCAGGGCTTTGGGCGGCAGCTCAGCAGTACCGATCTCTACCAGAAATGTATGTTGTGCCATGTCCGTTCCTTAACCTTGCTTGTTCTCACTGCGCTCACGCATGTCGTCGCTACGCTGGCACATAGGGAAGCCCAGCGCTTCGCGGGAGGCGTAGTATGCCTCTGCCACGGCCTTGGTCAGGGTGCGAATGCGCAGGATGTAGCGCTGACGCTCGGTGACCGAGATGGCCTTGCGGGCATCCAGCAGGTTGAAGGAGTGAGCGGCTTTGAGGATGCGCTCGTAGGCAGGCAGCGGCAGCGGTTTTTCCAGTGCCAGCAGATTCTGGGCTTCCTTCTCGTACTGCTCGAAGCAGTGGAACAGGAACTCCACATCGGCGTGTTCGAAGTTGTAGGTGGATTGCTCCACTTCGTTCTGGTGGAACACGTCGCCGTAGGTGGTCTTGCCCAGCGGGCCGTCAGACCAGACCAGATCGTAGACGCTGTCCACGCCCTGAATGTACATGGCCAGACGCTCGAGACCGTAGGTGATCTCGCCGGTGACCGGCTTGCACTCGAGGCCGCCAACTTGCTGGAAGTAGGTGAACTGGGTCACTTCCATGCCGTTCAGCCACACTTCCCAACCCAGACCCCAGGCACCCAGAGTCGGGTTTTCCCAGTTGTCTTCCACGAAGCGGATGTCGTGGATTTCAGGATCCATGCCCAGCTCTTTCAGGGAGCCCAGATAGAGTTCCTGAATGTTGTCGGGGGAAGGCTTGATGATCACCTGGAACTGGTAGTAGTGCTGCAGGCGGTTGGGGTTTTCACCGTAGCGGCCGTCAGTCGGACGGCGGGACGGTTGTACGTAAGCGCAGGCGATGGGCTCCGGGCCCAGGGCACGCAGACAGGTCATGGGGTGGGAAGTACCGGCACCCACTTCCATATCCAGCGGCTGAATGATGGTACAGCCCTGGCGGGACCAATAGTCCTGCAGCTGCAGGATCAGGCCCTGAAAGGTTTTGACATCGAATTTTTGCATAATTTTTTTCGCGCGAAGTGAAAATCAGAGCAAGATTTGCTGAATGTGAACCGAGGGAGTATACCGTCTGGCATGGTCGGATAATAGGCGAAATTGCAGCGGATTCGCGGGATGGTGCTGCGCCCTGGCTGGCCGGGCGGGATGTCCGGTATATGATGTGAGCAGTGCCGCCTGCAGAGTGGGCAGGGTCGGGCAAACCGCTGAAATAACGAGGGAGAGGAAATGGAACTGCGCTGCGCCTGGGTGACCAAGGACCCGGAGTACATTGAATACCATGACAAACAGTGGGGCAGGCCGGTCTATGACGCCCGCGAGCTGTTTGCCAAGCTCTGCCTCGACGGCCAGCAGGCGGGGCTGTCGTGGATCACCATCCTCAAGCGCACCGAGAGCTATTACCGCGCCTATGCCGACTTTGATCCGGTGCAGATTGCCCGGTTCGACGAGCAGGATGTGGAGCGGTTGATGCAGGACACCGGCATCATCCGCAACCGGCTCAAGGTGCAGTCGATCATCAGAAATGCCCGCGCTTATCTGGCATTGCAGGAGCAGGGGATCGACTTCGCAGATTACCTGTGGGGCTTTGTTGGCGGCGCCCCCATCGTCAATCAGCGGCAGGGCAACGGCGATATTCCGGCGACCTCGCCGGAGTCGGATGCTATGTCGAAAGCGCTCAAGAAGCTCGGCTTCAACTTCGTCGGCAGCACCATCTGTTACGCCTTTATGCAGGCGGTGGGGATGGTGAACGATCATCTGGTCAGCTGTCCTTGCCACGCCGAGTGTCAGTTACCGCGCTGATAGCCCGCCGATTGGCCAAAAAAACACCACTCTCGCCGTCTGTTCAGGCTTGCGTCAGACAATGGCGTGCCAGCGCGTTACAATCCGGCCCCCGGCATGGTGCCGGATTGTTTTCACAGAGGTTTTTTCATGCGAGCCAAGATCCTGGTGCCTGCTCTGGCACTGACCGTTGCCCTGAGCGGCTGTACCACCAACCCCTACACAGGTGAATCCCAGACCTCCAAAGGTGCCTGGGGCGCGCTGGCTGGCGCCGCTGCCGGTGCGGCCGTAGGTGCGCTCTCCTCCAGCAAGGGTGACCGCAAGAAGGGCATCCTGACCGGCGTTGCTGCTGGCGCGGCGCTGGGTGGCGGTATCGGCTACTACATGGACGTGCAGGAAGCCAAGCTGCGCGAGAAGCTGCAGGGCACTGGCGTCAGCGTGACCCGCAATGGCAATGAGCTGATCCTCAACATGCCGAACAACGTGACCTTCGACAGCTCCAGCTCCCAGCTGAAAGCGGCCGGTGCCAACACCCTCTCCGGCGTGGCCATGGTGGTTGCCGAGTTCGACAAGACCCGCCTGAACGTGGTCGGTCACACCGACAGTACAGGTTCCCGCGATCTGAACATGAAGCTCTCCCGCGATCGTGCCGATGCCGTTGCCGCTCAGCTGATTGGTCAGGGCGTAGCAGGTAGCCGCATCTCCACCACCGGCGTGGGCCCGGATCAGCCGGTTGCTACCAACAGCACCGCCGCTGGCAAAGCCCAGAACCGCCGCGTGACCATTACCCTGACCCCGACCGCCTAAGTCGCTCAGGTTTCGGTAACGAAAAGGCCCCACCAGTGATGGCGGGGCCTTTTGCTATCTCAAGCTCAAGCCGGGAAAGGCTTAGACAGCTGCAGTCAGCTGCACTTCCACCTTGTAGCCTTCGTGGGCCAGACGGGCTTGTACACAGGCGCGCACGGGGGCGGTGCCAGCCGGGATCCAGGCATCCCACTGCTCGTTGAAGGCAGCGATATCCTGAATGTCTTTGAGATAGATGTTGGCCATCAGAATTTTGTCTACGCCGGAGCCGTTGGCTTCCAGCAGGCGCTGCAGGCTTGCCAGCACTTCGCGGGTCTGCTGGTGGATGTCGGCCTCTTCGCTGACGGGCACTTCCACCACGTAGAGGGTGCCATTGTGGATGACCACGTCTGACCAACGCTGGGTGGTGCCGATTCGGGTAATGGTTGTCATGGAGTGCTCCGGTACAGGGGCTTATTGACCCTTGCGGATCAGATAGCGGTAGGGGGCCTGCTCTGTCTCGCTGGCGACCAGGGTGTGATCCATAAAGCGGCAGAAACTGGGGATGTCGCGGGTGGTTGAAGGATCGTCGGCGCTGACCAGCAGGGTCTCGCCATCCGCCATCAGCCGCACTTTCTTGCGAACCATCATAACGGGTTCCGGGCAACGAAGCCCGATTGCGTCCAACTCGTGGGTCGCATCGCAGAATAAATCACTCATCTATTATCAACCTTCAACCTATTCGGCTGCCAATGATACTCAGGGCTAAAAAATAATCAAACAAACGCCCCATCAACCAGCATATGTAACCGAAATGTTATTCGGCCCTATCCAGCTTGCGCCGGACGAGTAATATAAAAATTGAACCATATTCAACAAGGAGGTGAATATGCAGGTCTCCTACGGCAGATTACAAGCCTATGCAGGCATGGGGTTCTTGTCCTTCGCCATGATAGTGATGGGTAGCCCGATCGGGAATACCGGTACTTGGTTCGGCTCCATGGTGATGGTCGGGTTGGGGCTTTGGATCGAGCTCAGCGATTACTATGACGAGGATGAGGACGAGAACGATCAATCCTGAATCGGATGACGATTCAACAACAAAGGCGGAGCAATTCCGCCTTTGTCATTTCTGTCGTTTGGCAATGTACCCGGATCAGCGGGTCGAGCGCATGGCCCGCTCCAGATGCAGCGCCGTCTGCTCCGGGTTGGCCTTGGGATCGTTGAAAAAGTTGCTCAGCACATCGAGGATTGCCTGCCGCATATTGGTCGGCGTCGCCATCCCTTCCGCCATGCTGGGCAGCAGGTTGTCCTGCTTTTCCGCCAGCAGGAAATCCTGATAGGAGCGGACGGCGCAGCGGTCGAACTTGCTCATGTCGGGATTGGTCAGCGCCGGAATAGACCCCTTCACCCGATTGAACTCCTCCTGGAATTGCGGCGTCATCAGCAGCTGGGCCAGATCCCCCTGCGCTTGCAGCTGGGCCGGATCCCGCTGTTTGAACATGGCGATGGAGTCGAGGTTGTAGCTGAACAGTCCGGCGCTGCCCGGGCTCGGCAGGCAGGCGATATCCTCACCCGGCCGGTAGTTACCGGCGCTCAGTTCACCCTTCACCCAGTCGCCCATCACCTGCATGGCGGCGCCACCGCTCTCCAGCAGGTTGGTGGCCTGATGCCACTTCAGACCGGCGTATTTTTGCGGCACGTAGGCGCGCAGCTGCTGGAAACGGGTCAACACCCGTACCATGTCGGGGCTGGTCAGGGTGGCGCTGTCCTGCTCGAGGAACGCTTTGCGATAGAACTCCTTGCCCCCCTCACCGAGTGCCACTGTTTCAAACAGTACTGCCAGCTGCCAGGGCTCGTTGCCGATGGCGAGCGGGGTGATGCCCCGTTTTTTAAGCTGGTCGGCGACGGTGACAAACTGGGCCCAGTCAGTGGGCGGAGTCAGCTTTTGCTGCTCGAACACCTTGCGGTTGAGCCACAGCCAGTTGACCCGGTGGATGCCGGTGGGCACCGCCATCAGGGCGCCATTCTGGCTGAGGGTGGCGCGCACCATGGGCGGCATCTGACTGTACCAGCCGAGGTGTTCGGCCATGGGGGTGAGATCGCGCAGGAAGCCGAGCCCGGCCCACTCCTTGAGCTCGTAGCCCTTGAGGTGGGCCGCTTCGGGCGGGTTGGCCGCCAGTGCCCGGCTCTTCAATACCGTCATGGCACTCTTGCCGCCGCCGCCCTGCACTGCAAAGTCGTTCCACTGGTTGCCCTGTTTGGTCCACTCGGATTTGAGCACTTCGACCGCTTTCGCTTCGCCGCCGGACGTCCACCAGTGCAGTACCTCCACCTGGGAGGCGGCAACGGGAGCAGAGAGCAGGGCGATGACAGAAAAAGACAACCACTTCATAAGGTTACTGCCTTGGTAGGGAGAGCGTGGCCTGCAGGCCACCTTGCGGACGATTTTCCAGCACCAGATCGCCACCGTGGGCGTGGGCAATGTTGCGGGCGATGCCAAGGCCGAGGCCGGTGCCGGTCTGATCCGTGCTGAGCCGGTAATAGGGTTCGAAAATGCGCTCGAACTGATCGTCCGGCAGGCCGGGGCCCTCATCCATGATGAAGAGGATCAGCATCTCCTCGTCATCCATGATGATGATGCGCACCCGCTGGCCGTACTTGATGCCGTTGTCCACCAGATTGCCGATGCAGCGTTTGAGCGCCAGCAGCTTGCCGCGATAGGGCCACTTGCAGTGCCCTTCGATGGTCAGCCGCTCGTCGTGCAGGTTCATCGACTCCGCCATCTGCTCCAGCAGGGCGTTGATATCGATCTCTTCGATATTCTCGTGAATGTCGGTCTCTTTGACCGTCTGCAACGCCCCTTTCACCATCAGCTCCAGCTCGTCGAGATCCTTGTTGAACTTGGCGATCTGTACCTCGTCGTCGAGCAGTTCGACCCGAAGTCGCAGTCGGGTGATGGGGGTCTTGAGGTCGTGGGAGATGGAGCTGAACAGCCGCTCTCTATCGTCGATATAGCGACGAATGCGGTGCTGCATGATGTTGAAGGCGCGGGTCGCCGCCACGATTTCCGACGCCCCTTCCTCTTTGAGCGAAGGCTGGTCGATATCCTTGCCCAGATTCACCGCCGCCTTGGCGAGACGGCGCAGCGGGCGGGTCTGCCAGCGCACCAGCATAAAGGTGAAGAAGCAGAGGAACACCGTCATCAGGGCGATGAAACGCACCTGGTTGCTCGGCATCACGGTATCGTCGAGGGTCATGTAGGGGGCGGGCAGCAGGGCCGCCAGATAGAGCCACTCCCCCTTTTCAATCTCGATCTGGGTCACCAGCACCGGCGGATTGAGCGGCTCCAGCGACAGGGTGTAGCGGGCCCAGGAGGAGGGGAGATCCGCCAGCAAGGTGTCGTTGTTGAAGACGTGGAGGTCGTCGGGTCGGGAGAAATCCACCTTGATCGCCATGGCATCGGAGAGCTTGCGGGTCAGCACTCCCTGCACCTCCTCCAGCACCTGCGTCTTGCGTTCGCTGTCGGGGATGGCGTTGATGTGGATCTCTTCCTCGTTGAGCGAGACGAAGAAGCGGCTGCCCCCCATGTTGCGCAGCTGGTCCAGCGCGATATGGCGATACTGCAGCGGCAGGGATTTGAAGAAATTGACGGTGGAAGCGGCAGACATGGCGAGGTTGCGGGTGGTGCTGAGCATCCCCTCCAGCTCCCGCTTCTGGATCTGCTGCATCCAGATGCCGGTCAGAATGGTCTGGGAGAGCAGGATGGCCAGCAACAGCAGCAGGATCATCCGTGACAACAGGGAGCGGGGCACCAGCGCCCCCCAGGACCACTTGTTGCTCATGGCAGCTCGTGCACCTCGGCAATCAGCATGTAGCCGCTACCGCGGATGGTCTTGATGATGCGCGGGCTCTTGCCGTTGTCGCCCAGCTTCTGGCGCAGACGGCTGATCTGCACGTCGATACCGCGCTCCATCGGCAGGCTTTCGCGGCCGCGGGTGGCATCCGAGATGGTGTCGCGATCCAGCACCACGCCGGGCTGTTGCAGGAACATGCCGAGCAGCATGGCGTCGCTGCCGGAGAGGTCCAGCAGGCTGCCATCGTCATGGGTCAGCTGGTGGCTCAGAGTGTCGAGGGTCCACTCGGCAAAACGCAGGCGGCGGCTCGGCTCTTTCTCTTTTTCCGGCTGGCGGAATTCAGCGCGGCGCAGCAGCGCCTTGATGCGGGCCTGCAGTTCACGGGGGCTGAACGGCTTGGCGATATAGTCGTCGGCGCCGAGTTCCAGACCGATCACCCGATCCGCTTCGTCGGAGGCGGCGGTCAGCATGATGATGGGCACCTGGGAGTCACGACGGATCTGCTGGCAGAGGGTAAAACCGTCCTCGCCGGGCATCATGATGTCCAGAATAATCAGGTCCGGGCTGTGCTGGGCGAGTTGCTGACGCATCTCGTTGCCCTCCGCCGCCGTCAATACCTGAAAGCCCGCCCGGGTCAGGTACTCATTGAGCAGCTCGCGGATCTCTTGGTCGTCATCGACGATCAGCAGTTGTTTGCTCATTGACATATGTATGTGCATCCACCCATTTTTTTGTGCAGATTGAACCTGTCGGGGGAGTAAAAAGCAAGCAAGCCCCCTATCTAATGTGAGGTTTAAGGCAATAACAGCCTATTGATAAGATTAAAACGAAAAAAGGCCGACCCAAACGGGACGGCCAACAGACAGCTTCTGACCACTGACGAGCACCCCGTGTGGCGATCGTCACAGACTTGAAAAGGGGCCAGTCAGACTGGCCCCGAAAAGGGACAACTCTCAGTAGTGCATCCCGTCGATCCGGTTGGTTATCACACCCGTTCAAACACGGTGGCGATGCCCTGACCCAGACCGATACACATGGTGGCAACCCCCAGGGTGGCATCCTTCTCCTCCATCAGATTGATGAGGGTGGTGGAGATGCGGGCGCCGGAGCAGCCAAGCGGGTGACCCAGCGCAATAGCGCCGCCGTTGAGGTTCACCTTCTCGTCCACCTGATCCTGCAGACCCAGATCCTTCACGCAGGGCAGGGACTGGGCGGCAAACGCCTCGTTCAGCTCGAACAGGTCGATATCACCGACAGTCAGACCGGCACGCTTGAGCGCCTTCTGGGTGGCTGGCACCGGGCCGTAACCCATGATGGCGGCGTCACAGCCGGCGATGGCCATGGCACGTACCTTGGCGCGCGGCGTGAGGCCGAGGGCCTTGGCGCGATCCGCGCTCATCACCAGCATGGCGGCGGCGCCATCGGACAGGGCCGAGGAGCTGCCGGCGGTGACGGTGCCGTTGACCGGATCAAACACCGGGCGCAGTTGGCTCAGGGTTTCGACCGTGGTCTCCGGGCGGATCACCTCGTCGTAGTCGTAGAAGAAGCGTGCGCCGCTGGCGTCATGGCCTTCCAGCCCGACGATCTCCTTGGCAAAGCGTCCTTCCACAGTGGCGGCGTGAGCGCGGCGGTGGGAGCGGGCGGCAAACTCGTCCTGCTGCTGACGGCTGATGCCGTGCAGCTTGCCGAGCATTTCGGCGGTCAGCCCCATCATGCCGGAGGCTTTCGCCACCGACTTGGCCATGCCGGGATGGAAGTCAACGCCGTGGCTCATCGGCACGTGGCCCATGTGCTCGACGCCGCCGATGATGAAGATATCCCCATCACCCACCTGAATGGCGCGGGAGGCGTCGTGCAGCGCCTGCATGGAGGAGCCACACAGGCGGTTGACGGTAACCGCCCCTACCTGCTTCGGAATGCCGGCCAGCAGCGCGGCGTTGCGGGCGATGTTGAAGCCCTGCTCCAGGGTCTGCTGTACGCAGCCCCAGTAGATATCCTCGATCTCGTTCGGGTCGAGGTTGGGGTTGCGCAGCAGGATGGATTTCATCAGGTGCGCGGACAGATCTTCTGCACGCACGTTGCGGAAGGCGCCGCCCTTGGACCGGCCCATCGGGGTCCGGATACAGTCGACAATGACTACGTCTTTCATGAATGGATCTCCTTTCCGCAATCAGTAGAAGGTTTTGCCCTGGGCGGCCATCTCGCGTAAGCGGTCGCTGACGCGGTAGAGCGGGCCCAAGTCGGCATACTGGTCGGCCATGGCCACGTAGCGATCCAGACCGATAGTGTCCAGATAGCGGAACACGCCGCCGCGGAAGGGAGGGAAGCCCAGACCGTAGACCAGTGCGATGTCGGCTTCAGCTGGCGTGGCGACTATGCCCTCTTCCATACAGAGCACCACCTCGTTGATCATCGGGATCATCATGCGAGCGATGATGGCATCCTTGTCGAAATCCTGTTTCGGCTTGGCGATGGGGGCCAGCAGCTCGTAAGCAGTGGCATCGGCCACCTTCTTCGGCTTGCCCTTCTTGTCCTGCTCGTAGGCGTAGAAGCCCTTGCCGTTCTTCTGACCGAAGCGGTTCACTTCGTACATCACGTCGATGGCGGTGCGACCTTCCTTGCTCATGCGTGCCGGGAAGCCCTGCGCCATCACGTCACCGGCATGGTGACCGGTGTCGATGCCGACCACATCCAGCAGGTAGGCGGGGCCCATCGGCCAGCCGAACTCCTTCTCCATTACCTTGTCGACGGCGGCGAAGTCGGCGCCATCGGCAACCAGTTTGTTGAAGCCGAAGAAGTAGGGGAACAGCACCCGGTTGACGAAGAAGCCCGGGCAGTCGTTGACTACCACCGGGGACTTGCCCATCGCGGCGGCGTAGGCCACCACGCGGTTGATGGTTTCATCGGAGGTCTGCTCGCCGCGGATGATCTCCACCAGTGGCATGCGGTGCACCGGGTTGAAGAAGTGCATGCCGCAGAAGTTCTGCGGGCGCTTCAGCCCCTTGGCCAGCAGGGAGATGGGAATGGTGGAGGTGTTGCTGGCGAGCACGGCGTCTTCGCCAATAATCCCTTCCACTTCGCCCAGTACGGCGGCTTTCACCTTGGGATTCTCGACCACGGCTTCGACCACTACGTCCACGCCTTTGACGTTGTCATAGCTGAGGGTCGGGGTAATGGCAGAGAGCACCTGGCCCATCTTGATGCCATCGATGCGGCCCTTCTCGAGCTGGCCGTTGAGCAGCTTGGTGGCTTCGCCCATGCCAAGTGCCAGCGCCTTCTCGTTGATGTCCTTCATCACCGCCGGAATGCCCTTGCTGGCAGACTGGTAGGCGATGCCGCCCCCCATGATGCCGGCACCCAGTACGGCGGCGTGGCCGGTGGCCTTGCTCGCCTGTTTGGCCGCCTTCTTGGCCAGTGCCTTGATGTGCTGATCGTTGAGGAAGATACCGACCAGCGCCTTGGCCACGTCGGTTTTGGCCAGCTTGATAAAGCCCTGTGCTTCAACGACCAGCGCCTCATCACGGCCCATACCTGCGGCGGTTTCGACGGTTTTCACCGCCGTCATCGGTGCCGGATAGTGTTTGCCCGCCACGGCGGCGACCATGCCGGCGGCGGTGGTGAAGCTCATCATGGCTTCCAGTTTGGAGAGGCGCAGCGGCGCTTTTTTGGCGGCGCGACGGCTCTGCCAGTCCAGCTTGCCCGCGATGGCGTCCTTGATCATCTGCAGCGCAGCGCTCTGCAGTGCGTCCGGGGCGACCACGGCGTCGATGGCCCCCACCTTGAGAGCGTCATCGGCACGGTAATCCTTGCCGGTGGTGATCCACTCGAGCGCGTTGTCGGCGCCGATTACCCGCGGCAGACGGACTGTGCCGCCAAAGCCCGGCATGATGCCGAGTTTGGTCTCGGGCAGGCCAATCTTGGCGCTGGTGTCAGCCAGACGGAAGTCGGTGGAGAGAATGGTCTCGCAGCCGCCGCCCAGAGCGTGTCCCTTGATGGCGGAGAGGGTCGGAACCGGCAGATCTTCGATGGCATTGAAGATGTCGTTGGCCTTTTTCAGCCAGCCGAGCAGATCTTCTTGCGGCAGATCGAACAGTTCTAGGAATTCGGTAATGTCGGCACCGACGATAAAGGCGTCTTTGCCGGAGGTGAGGATCAGACCTTTTAGTTCACGTTCTTGTTGTAATGCGGCGATCGCTTCGCTCAGGGAGAGCAGGGTAGCGCGATCCAGCTTGTTGACTGAACCCGGGGCATCAAACCTCAGCTCGGCGATGCCGTTTTCGAGGTAGCTGACCGACAGGGTTTCGCCTTGGTAGATCATGAGAGTGTCTCCTTGTTCCCACTCAGTGGGGAGTGGTGCTCCTTAATCCCCAGCAGGGGGCGAGGCTCACTATTGATCCAAAAGGAGACATTTTCAACACCTATTTAAAACATTTGTTTAACAGATCTCGAGTAAAAGCTCTTCATCACAGAATGGGCAAAAGAGAGGCGCCTTGCGGCGCCTCGGATGAATATGAGTTTGTTATCAACTGGCCAGTTCCGGCCGGTTGCGATACTGATTCAGCACCTCGGGATCGGCGAGGGCATGAGTATTGTTGACCGGCCGGTTGTGCACTACCTCCCGCACCGCCAGTTCGACGATCTTGCCGGACTTGGTGCGGGGGATGGCATCCACCTGCAGGATGCGGGCGGGCACGTGGCGGGCGGTGCAGTGCTGCTTTATTTGCTGGCGGATCCGCTCGCGCAGCGGCTCATCCAGCTTGCAGCCCGCCTTGAGCTTGACGAACAGCACCACCCGCTCGTCCTGCTGCCACTGCTGGCCGATGACGATGCTCTCCTCCACCTCGTCGAGTTGTTCAACATAGCGATAGATCTCGCTGGTGCCGATGCGCACGCCGCCCGGGTTGAGGGTAGCGTCGGAGCGGCCGTAGAACAGAATGCCACCGGTTGGGGTCAGCTCGATCCAGTCGCCGTGGCACCAGATGTTGTCGAACCGTTCGAAGTAGGCGGCATGGTACTTGTCGCCGCTCTCATCCCCCCAGAAATAGATGGGCTGGGCCGGGAACGGCTTGGTGCAGACCAGCTCGCCCTTCTCCCCCTGCACCGGCTGGCCCGCTTCGTTGAATACCTGCACCGCGAGACCGAGGCCGCGTCCCTGACTCTCGCCGCGATAGACAGGGCTGAGCGGGTTGCCGATGACGAAGCAGGAGCAGATATCGGTGCCGCCTGAGATGGAGCTGAGCTGCACATCCTGCTTGATCTGCTGGTAGACGTAGTCAAATCCCTCCGGCGACAGCACAGAGCCGGTGCTGCAGATCAGCCGCAAGTGCGGCAAGTCGTGGCTCTTGATGGGGGCATAACCCTGCTTGTGCAGTGCATCGAGATACTTGGCCGAGGTGCCGAACAAGCTGACCTGCTCGTCGCGGGCCAGATCCCACAGCACGTTGCCATCCGGGTAAAACGGCGAGCCGTCATAGAGCACCAGGGTGGCGCCGGAGGCGAGGGCGCTCACCAGCCAGTTCCACATCATCCAGCCGCAGGTGGTGAAGTAGAAGATCCGCTCCCCCGGTTTGATGTCGCAGTGCAGCTGGTGCTCTTTCAGATGTTGCAGCAGGGTGCCGCCGATGCCGTGCACGATGCACTTGGGTTTGCCGGTGGTTCCGGAGGAGTAGAGGATATAGAGCGGATCGTTGAAGGCCATCGGCTCGAACTGGAGGCCGGCGTCCGGCTGGCTCGCCAGCAGTTGTTGCCAGTCGTGACCAAGCTGCAGCGGGTTGCCGAGCAGGGGGATCATCACCGTCTGCTCTATGCTGTCGATCTGGCTGACGACCCCTACTACTTTGTCCTGAATATCGATAGCTTTGCCGTTGTAGCGATAGCCATCCACCGCAAACAGCACCCGCGGCCGGGTCTGGCCGAAGCGCTCCACCACGCTGGCTTCGCCAAAGTCGGGGCTGGTGGAGGTCCAGATCGCCCCCAGACTGGTGGTTGCCAGCATGGCAACCACGGTTTCCGGAATATTGGGCAGATAGGC
>NZ_JBFODN010000014.1:0-6082 GCF_040908345.1 Aeromonas sp. R3-1 | reverse complement strand
GGGAGAGGGCTGGGGTGAGGGTATTTCCGCACTCTCTGCTAATCCGACTGCTCACTTAAACAACAGTTTTCCCTAATTGATTGAACCAGCTTAGATTTCTATCACCTTCCTCTTTCCATGTCTCAATCCGGCCCCTTAAAATAGCCAAACGACAATCCATCTCTCGGGAGAGTGTCATGGAAGCAATTATTGCTATCTCACGGGTGAAAAGCAGCGGACTGGGGGCTGAAACTCAGGGGCGGTAGCGTGGTTTTTTGTAGGTTGGCTCAGAGCGTTGCGAAGCCCAATCTGCGAGCATCATTATTCCACCCAGATCGGGATAAACAAGGATGTAGCAGATCCGTAAAACAGATTTACAGGTATATTTTCGGTAAACGTTGGGCTTCACTTCGTTCAGCACCAACCTACGATTTTTAGCCTAACATACGAGATGGTAAAGATTATTATTTAAAATATGCTTTCCGCAGTAATTATCAAAATAGTATGGTGTTATATAAAAAACTATATTATTGGACTTATACCACCTTCCATCTAATAACCCTTAGATATTCGGTCTCATAATGCAAAACATCATCGCCACCCTTTTAGAATCACAGCTTGAGTCATTCTCAAAAGGATTTTTAGACACATCAAGAACCGTATTTTATAACGATAAGGAAAAGAGGCTTATCCACAACGGCGAATTTGGAATGCTTCGGGAGGCCTGCGTTAGAGAACTTCTAAAAAACTTTCTTCCAAACATATATGGTGTCGCTCAAGGATATGTAATCGGTCAGAATGATGAAATAAGTCACCAGTGCGACCTAATAATTTACCACAAGAGCTATACTCCTTACTTCCACACACCTGAAGAGCAGAGATTCTTTCCTATAGAATCTGTAATTGCCGTAGGTGAAATAAAATCAAAAGTCGACGGTACGGTTCTTGATGATGCGCTAGAAAAACTAGCCAATATAAAACTCATGCGAGAGGCTATAACTGACGCAGAAATTGCCCTATGCCGTCCAAGTACAGACAGAGATTATGCCCCAAAAGATTATCTCCGGGACCAAGTTGTTACATTTATTGTTTGCGAGGAATTCACCTGCAGTAATGAGATATTGTCGGGACGCATCAAGAAATCTTGGGCAGACTCGCTACCACGACATAGGGTGAATTTAATTTGCGCTATAAGAAACGGGACATGTACATATAAAGATGGTAACAATAGACCATGGATGTACCCAATAGAACCAGATGGAACCGAGCTGCCTGTGCGCCTAGTAGTACCGGCCCCAGGTAAATATGGCCACATTGCATTGTTCCTCAGATACCTAATAATTCTCATAGAAGATAACACTGTGCGATATCCAGAGCTAACAAGGCACCTAAATAGCCTTTTTGTTTGCAGTAACATTGACATATCTTAAATCTAACCATGCGATCAAATTGTTCGTTCAGCTCACTGTAGGCGGCTAAAGCCGGCCCATTAGGTTATTTTTATATTCGTAGGATAAACATCGGTCTATAAAGCAATAAATTAGCACAATATCAGGACACCCACCTTTCTGAGCAAGACGCCACATAGCCAGAATCAAAGAGATGGGTGTCCTGGGTCTGATTTGTTACTCAGCCACAATTTATCCAATAACAATTTCCCTCCCCACCACTACCTCTCCTTTCTCCACTCCCGCCACCCCATCAATATCAGCATCAATACAACCCCCGGCAACCAAACCCAGTAGAGCTCGGAGAGGATCACCGCTTCACCTCGGGCAGTGAGATAGGCCTCCAGCTTGAAGGGGGCGACCCGGATCACCTGCCAGGGGGCGAAGAAGCGCTCGTCACGCCACGGCCAGAGCCAGCCAACCCCCTTGCCACCGGTGGTGAGGGAATCGAGCAGGCTGTGGGAGAGCAGAGAGACCAGCAGAAACGACCAGACAGTGGCGGCGCTGGCCCGAAATTGGCGGTGAAACAGCATGGCCAGCGTGGGCAGGGCAAAGGCAAACAGCAGTGAGTGGGTAAAGCCGCGGTGGCCAAAGACATGGCCGTAGGCGACCCCCAGTTTGAAGGCGAGCACATCGGCATCAGGTAGCATGGCGATGGCAACCCCAGCCAGCAGCAGGCGGGGCGGGATAATCCGGCTGCCAAGCCCGAGCCCAAGGCAGAGAGGGACGGCGGCGTGGGTGACGATGGTGGGCATAGAATGAAGCTCCAACTGAAAACGTGAGCCTACCCTACCCCCGCTCGGTGAAGTGAAGGTGAAGTGCGCCCACTGTATTGGCTCGCTGTTTGCTAAACGCAGGCCCAATCAGCGTTGGCGCGTTAACTTGAAATGTTCATTTAACAGCGGCTGACATGCAGAACGGGATCGTGATAAGTAGTCTCTTCGATTCACATCACAGGGACAGTGGCAGCGATGAATGTATCAAAAAGCGTCGTGCGGATTGCAAGCGTTATCAGCCTTTGGTTAATGACAGGATGCATGGCTGAGGCCGCCTCTGCGCAGCCGCAGCAAGAGCCGTATGCGCTGATCTATAACGGGCCGGTATCTGATGGGGATAGCACCAGAGCGATTGCGGATGTGGTCAGGCAGGTGGGCTTGCCAGTCAGGTATCTCTCCAATATCGAGGCGCTGCCTGCAGAGCTCGATAATGCCAGGGTGTTTATCGTTGGCGGCACTGAGGACGATGTTGAGCCGCTGCTCAACGCCTTCACCGCAGACGCTCGTTCGGCGTTAAAAACCTATTTGCAGAACGGCGGCCGCTACCTCGGGATCTGTGGGGGTGCCTTTGTGGCATCCACCGGCTGGTCTGAAGAAGAGGGCTTTGTGCCGGCGCTGGGCCTTGTTCCTGCCACATCCGATGATTATGACGGCGACTTTAGCGCCAGGATCTTCCCGATCAGCTGGCTTGGTGAAGAGCGCCAGATGTATTACCAGGCCGGCCCGCAATTTACGCTGGTGCCAAGCCCCGAGCAGGTCAAGGGCATCGCCCATTTTCAAAACCATCATATTGCCGCGCTGATCAGCTCATACGGCAAAGGCAAGGTGGCCGTTTCCGGGCCACACCCCGAAGCCCCCGAATCGTGGAAAGCGAACGCGGTGGACGGCGACAAGATGGAGTCGAATATTCATTTAACAGTTGGATTCGTCAACGAGTTGCTCTCCGAAGAGCCCGTCACCGATTCGAAGTAGTCGCGTCCCTACGCCCCTGGATGTGACACCATTGCTCGGCCCGGAAGTCAGGGCAACCAATCAGCCGCAATCCATAAAAAAACCACCGACCTGCAAAAGGTCGGTGGTTTTTTTATCGGTGGTAGATAACGGGTAGCCGATACGAAGCGTTCGCTACCTCAACTTTCGCCCGGGAGCGAGCACTACTCTTCCTGCTCCTCCGGTTGTCTCTCCTCACCCCGTATCTGTAGCAGCTCCTCGACCCTGGCTTGCCACTTGTCGTGGGCCTGTTTGCGCTCCTGCTGCATAAATGCTTCTCGCATGGTGTCGATTTTCTGGTCAAGTGTTTCCATCAGAGTGTCTCCTTGTGTGACCGCGTAAAGACTGGCTGACGGCGCGTTGGCCAACCTGCTCCCCTAATCTGACACCGCTAATGCCGTTACTGCCCAATCAAATAATCGATTGGAAATGCCAAAACCAATCTAAAAATTCTTTTTCGTGTTTGTTCCACCACGCCAGCGCAAGGGAAACAGACCGCTCAGAGCGGGATAATCCGGTACGCGGTCAACACGTTGTTGAGTGTGGTACTCCCCATTTTCAGGAGAATGGGCGCCGTTGCCCCATCCGTCCGTTGAGGAGTAGCGGCAGATTTCCGGGGTGTTGCTGTGCCCATGATCACACAGTCACAACTCTCGCCCTCCTCTCACCGCGCCCCCGCTTTTTATCATCTAGAGTTACCGGGCAGTGCAAAGCTGCTGATTTATATACATTCGCCGCCAAGAGGGATCTTTTTTCATGACCGAGCATATCGATCTGCTACCTATCAACACGGATGATGAGCAGGACGCAGGCAACCGTTACCTCTACTACACCGAAGGGGATCTGGCCCGCATTCTTGCCAATCTGGAACAGCTGCGCCACGCGGTATTTCCGGCCGCCATCGGAGAGAGTGAAACGGGCGCCACCGTACCCCACAACTTTCCGTCCGTCTGTCTGGTGGGGCTGGGACGCTGCGGCTCCAACATCGCGCAGGATGTGGCCTCGCTGGTCTACAACGCCCGCAGCTTTTATCTCAATGAGTTCAATAGTGAAGAGCAACGAAAGCGGGAGAAGGAGTTTGGCCCGGTGAGCTGGATCCGGCGCAATCTGCGGCTGCCAAACAACGGGGCTCGACCGGTCTTTCTGATCGAGCCCATGGTGATGCTGGGGGATCTGGACAAGGACATCGATGGCCGCATCCGCCACTCCAATCGCAGCGGCGAAGGTGGCTCCTTGCGTGACTACGCCAAGATGCGGGTGATGGACTTGTCGGAGATCCACGCGGGAGGCGCGGGTAACGCCCCCATCCTTGGCCAGTATCTGGCCAAGATCATCCTCAACAAGAGCCCCCACTACTTCGCCAACTCCGAGTGGCAGGCCATTCATACCTATCTGGTTGACTCCTGCGGCATCAAGGCCAACCAGTCCCGCCTCTATTTCTACATCTTCAGTGCCGGGGGCGGCACCGGCTCCGGCATGGCCTCCGAGTTCGGGCTGGCCCAGCAGTACTCCTACATGAGCAAGACCTTTTCGCCCCCGTCAGAAGAGGAGGAGCACCTCTCCCTCGGGGAGCACTTTATGTTCGATCCCATCTTCACCAGCGGCATCTGCATCCTGCCCAATATCTGTGATCGGGGTATCGAGATCTCGGAAGCGCTGCACATCAACGCGGGGCGTTTGCTGTGCAAGTATCTGGCCGAGGAGTGGGACTTCTCCTATCACTTCGACAACGAGCAGGCATGCGATGCCAGCATGCTCAAGCGGATCAGGCCCTGGAATGCCATGATGCTGATCTCCAACGACATCATGCGCTACGCCGAAGAGAGCGACGATGGCGAGATCCAGCATGTTGATGTCAACACCATGGAGAAGTACGCCAACCAGTACATCTCCCAGCAGATCTTCAACATTCTCACCGCTCAGGCCGTCACCACAGACTACGACGAGAACTACTTTCGCCGGGCGGGCATCGATATTAGCGAGACCATTCGGCTCGATGCCAACGACCTCTTTATGAGTCTGGCGGGGCCGGTGGCGGTGGCGTATGCCGAGTCCATCTCACCCCCCGGCGGCCTGTTTGACAAGGAGGATGGGCTCAATGTGGACGATCTCTTCACCCGTTCCATCGAGCTGCCCCACTTCAACAAGATGACCCAGGCCATCGAGGGGATCAGTCTGCTGCCCATCGAGGCGGGCAACTATCGGGAGTATCTGGACGACTATGTGAAAAGCGGCCATGACCCGGCCCACCTCAACGAGCTGCACTTCTTCAAGAACTGCTCCTCCGTGGTGTCGATCATCTCCCTGCCCAAGGAGTACAAGCTCTCCTATATGGATCTCAACCGGCTCAAGTCTCACCTCAACGGGCTCTTCCCCAATACCACCCTCAAGCGGTATGCGCTGGTCATCGGGGCGTCGGCCAACATCTCCCTCACCACCCTGATCGTCAAGAGCCCCTGCCTGAGCGATGACTTCCTGACCCTGATCGTGGCCTTTATCAAGCGCTGCTTTGCCAAGGATCACTATCGCTTCGATGAGCATCTGGACAAGGCGGTGATCGAGATGATCTGCAATGAGGAGTGGAACGATGCGCTGCTCGACAGCATGCTCAACGAGTTCGAGAACCCGGCCAAGATCCTCGATACCAACTGGTACGCCATCAAGCCCATGTATGAGAAGAAATATCGGGAGCTTATCCGCGAGAAAGAGAAGTTCGTCTCCATCAACGATATTCGCCTCAGTCGTGAATCGGTGAAAAAGGCGCTGCTCTATCTGCGGGAGATCTATCGCCACCGGGTCAGCAAGACCCGTATCCTCTCCCTCAACCCACGGCTGGGGGAAGCGAACGCTCGCTAGCACCCGGCCCATAAAGCCCCATAAAGCAAAGCG
>NZ_JBFODN010000139.1:0-12551 GCF_040908345.1 Aeromonas sp. R3-1 | reverse complement strand
AGATGCCCCGCTTGCTGCTCCAGCCATGATGCTGGCCATAGCTCACCCCAGGCTGAGGCTGCTGCGGGTATTTGCACAGCGCCGCCAGCTGCCCGAGCGTCAGGTTGAGTTCGTGCAGGCTGTGCACCAGCCGCAAGCTCTGGGCGTTGCCATCAAACAGTTGCAGATCCTGACGCAACTCCGCCCACTGGGCCGAGGGGGGCTGCGCCAGCGCCTGCTGATAGAGGGGATCGAGCATCTCGCCGAGCCACTGGCTCATCACCTGCTCGCCAAAGTGGCCAAACGGCGGGTTGCCCACGTCATGAAGCAGGCAGGACATCTCCACCAGATTGATAAAGGCCCCTTCACAGACCATCCCAGCAGGCAAGGCAGCCAGAATGCGGCGGCTGATCTGGCGACCGGTCTCCTGCACCTCCAGCGAGTGGGTGAGGCGGCTGCGCACCGAGGCCTTCACATCGAGCGGAAAGACCTGGGTCTTCTGCTGCAACCGGCGCACCGGTGCTGCCTGCACGATACGGGCGCGATCCTGCTCGGTCGCCTCCAGCAGCTCCTCATCCCCCCAGGAGTGGATGCGCGCGGGGGTAATCAAACGGCTATACATCACGCGGCTCCTTGCCAGCAACTTCCATCAGACTCAAGACAACCTCCAGCCTCAAGACAGCAACCAGCGCCGCAGACGGGCGATGTCGCCCGGATATTCGCGGCGCAGCGTCTCAATCCAGTCTTCCACGTTTTCCCACCAGGCGGGATGATCCGGGCTCTGGATCAGCTGTGCCGTCTGCTGCAATCGGCGCAAACCGATAGAGCCCGCGGCGCCCTTGATCTTGTGAGCCTCTTCCACCACCCCCGCTTGATCCTTGGCAATCATGTTGGAGTCAAGCACTGCCATGTAGTCCGGCATCATCTTCTCGAACAGATCGACGCTGGAGAGCAGCACCGGCTTGCCCACGGTATCGGCGTAATCGGTGAGGAAGGGGATATCCAGCAGGGCATCCTGATTGCCCGCATCAGCCTGCTCATCCGCTTCATCCTCGGCCAGATCGGCAAACAGGTGACCAATCACCTCCCGCACTGCTTTGGAGCCAAGCGGCTTGTTAATCACATCCTGCATGCCGTGATCCCGGTAGTACTGGCGATCGCCGGTAGAGTTGGCGGTGAGGGCCACCATGGGTGGCAGGCTGTCGCCATAACGCTCCAGCAGGGTTTTCGCCACATCGAAGCCGGTCATGTCCGGCAGCTGGATATCGAGCAAAATGAGGTCGAAATCATCCGGGTTGGCCATCGCCAACGCCTGGGTGCCGTCCCGTGCCACCTGCACCTGATGACCCAGCTTGCCCAGCAGGGCGCAGGCCACCGTCACGTTAAGCTCCACATCCTCCACCAGCAGGATATCGAGAGAGGGCATCTCCTCCTGCTCTGGCAACACAGGCTCGGCGCAAGCCACTTCCAATTCGGCAGTGAAGCAGGAACCTTCGCCCGGATCGCTGTCCACATAGAGCTGCCCGCCCATCGCCTGAACCAGCTGACGGGAGACCGCCAACCCAATGCCAGTGCCGGTGGCGTGCTTCTTGCCCTGCACCTGATAGTACATGGCGAAGATCTTCTCCTGCTGGGCGCGCGGGATACCGATACCGGTATCCTCCACCTCGAAGTGCAGGGCCAGCTTGCCCGGCTCGTCGGCGGGATGGGAGAGGCAACGCACGGTGACGCCCCCCTCATCGGTAAACTTGACCGCGTTGCCCACCAGATTCCACAGCACCTGACGCAGGCGGGTACCGTCAGCCATCACAAATTGCGGCATGTCACCATCCCGATCGAAATGGAGATAGAGCCCCTTCTGCTCCGCCTGAATGCGCGACAGGGTCTCCAGCTCGTCGAGGAAGGCGGGCAGGTCGATGCGAGTTGGCGCAATTTCGAGGCGACGACGATCCAGTTTGTCCAAGTCGATGATGTCGTTGAAGATATTGCCAAGGGTCACCGCACTTAAGTGAATAGTCTTGAGCTGCTGATGCTGTTTGGGATCGAGGGGGGTATCCATCAGCATCCGGCTTAATCCCACGATGCCGTTGAGCGGGGTGCGCAACTCGTGGCTGATGGTGGAGATAAAGGTGGTCTTGTCGCGGCTCGCCTTCTCCAGCTTGTCCTGATACTGCTTGCGTTCGGTGATATCACGGCCAAAGCCGAGCAGGCCGAGCCGCTTGCCGAAGCGGTCGAAGAAGGGCACCTTACGCAGCTCGAAGTAAGCCTTGCGGCCATCGGGATACTCCAGCCACTGCTCGTAGGTGAGCGGCTCGTTGCTGGCAAAGACCTGCTTGTCGGTCTCCACCACCTTGTTGGCGATCTCCTGCTTGTAGACATCGAACGGGGTCAGACCGATCAGCTCGGCCTCCACCTTGCCGGTCAGCTCCTCCATGGCGCGGTTGCAGCCGGAGAACTGCTCATCCTCGTTGCGGTAGTAGACCAGATCGGGGGAGCAGTCGATAAAGGAGCGCAGCAGGGCGGTGCGCTCCCCCAGATGAAGCTGGGCTTTTTCCCGCTGGAACACCTCGTTCTCGAGATCCTCGATGGCCTGCAGACGAAGGCTCTCGGCCCGGTTGGTCTCGGCAATCTGGGCGTTGAGGCGGCTGATGTTCTCCTGCAGTTGGGTATTGAGCTCCAGATCCCGCTCGCGCATATCCTGCAGCTTGCGCACCATCCGGCTCAGCCGCTGGCGGGAATCCTCCAGCTGATCCACCACGATGGAGAGAAAATAGACGGCCCAGGGGGTCACCAGCAGGCCGAAGAAGACCGAGCGAACGAAGTCGATCACATCGATATTGCCGCGCAGGAACAGGGTCACCCCCATCTGGATGGCAACCGCCAGCACTATGATGCCCGCCGCCAGGAACATGCTGAATCGCACCAGTCCCAGCTTGGTCATCAGATCGACATAATATTGCGCCCAGGATTTAATCTGTTTCATCTTATTGTTTTCCCCCGATATTCGCGGTACAGAATACCAGCACAACCGAGTGAACTCTTCTTAATCTCGCACAATTAATTAACGATTCGCCGAATGAAATGAGTGGGTTAGGATAATTGGCAATATTGAGTCAGTTGCCATTAAGTTTTTTTCTTTATACTCACCGGCTGAAAAAATTCACAACCATTTAATTTAGGAGTTATCCGATGCGCAATACCACCTTGCTGGGCCTGGGCCTGCTGGTCGCAAATAGTGCTTATGCTGATTTGGGTGAAATTCCCAAGGAGTCTGGCTGGTCCGGTTTCCTGCTTGGCGGGGTCAGTGTCATCAATTACGAATCAAATTTTTATAGCGGTGATGACGAAAACCGCCGCCTGAGCGGACTGGGCAGTGCCGAGAGCAGCTCCGCCGTTGCCCCGCTGCTCAACGCAGATATCCGCTACACCTTTGCCGATACCCGCACCCAGGTCTTCCTCGGTAACCTGATCCAGGACGCCATCCGTTTCGACTTCACCCAGCAGCTCGGTATCCGTCAGGAGATGAGCGACAAGGGCATCGTAGCTGGCTCCGTGGTCTTTAATGCCATGCCGACCGAGCAATGGAGCGATCCCTTCGCGGTGGGTGTCGACCGTCAGTCGACCGATATCAAGTCAAAAGGGGTGCGCTTCGCCTGGGACAGCATCTGGGGTAGCAACTTCAATGGTAGCCTGACCACCCGCAACATCGAGGTGGATGAGGAGCGCAGCGGCAGCCAGTACGGCGCCGATACAGCAGCCAAACTGGATCGCAACGGCAAGATCCACGCCCTCGACCTCTCCTACAAATGGCAGCTGGCACCCGGTCAGATGCTGGAGCCAGCCTTTATCTACCGTCAAGCCGATCTGGATGGCAGCGCCCAGAGCTACAAAAGCAACGGCCTGCAGTTGACCTACGGCATGCGCGCTTCCCAGTGGTCTTTCGTCAGCAACGCCTATCTGGGCCAGACCAAATATGATGAGGCCAACCCGATCTTTGGCCAAAACGCCGACTCCGACGAGTTTGCCCTGACCGGTACCTTCTTCTGGCACCGCCTGTTCGGTATTGCGCCGCTCTCGGCAACCTTTACCGCTGGCTACGCCAAGTCCGATTCCGACATCAACTTCTACGATTCTGAATCCGTGATGTTCAACACCGGCCTGCTCTACAACTTCTAACAACGGTTGTGCGCACGTATACAACAAGGCCACCCGAAGGTGGCCTTGTTGCTATCCAGCGTTTGACTCAAATACCCAGAGAGTCGAGCAGATCGTCGTGATCGTTGGCGACCGGGGCCGCAGCCTGAACCGGCTTGGCGGCATCCTGCTTGGCCTGGGCGATCAGCGCATCGGGATCCAGCTCTTCATGCTCCATCCCCTCATTGTGGATGCGAATGAACTCGGTTTTGTCCATCGCCAGCTCCAGATAGAAGATGTTGTTGCGGGCGGTGAAGAAGGTGACGCGGCGGGACTCCGGGCTGTCGAGATTGGTATCGACACTCAGCATCACCTGCTTGTTGAGGGCCAGCATCTTCGGCTGGTTCTGGGTGATGTGGGTCTGCAGATCCCGACCCACCTTGACGGTAAAGCTGCCGACGATCTGGTTCATCAGCTCGCCCATCACGTTGCTCACCTCGTCAGAGGTGTGAGAGATGGCGAGATCCTCCTTGGAGAGCCCCATGCTCAGCATGTAGCTCTCGTACAGCTCCATGGCGGCGGCGGCGGAGAAGTTGATCACCACCAGACCGGAAAAACCGCCATCGAACAGCACGAAACAACCGATATCCGGCTTGAGGCAGGTCTTGCTGATCCGCTGCACCATGCCGGAAAACCGCACCTGACTCATGGTCGCGGCACTCAAAACGTCCGTCACCGAGTTGCACAGGCTGAGCAGCACATCCTCTGTGGTCAATACGGCATCGTCATCGGATCTTGTCACTATCATGGGACCTTCCTGAACATCGAAAATGGGCTTATCTATACCATAACTCTAACAGATGGCGCGGCCCGGAGACTGAAATAGCGACACGCCTCTCAGTTGACTCCGTTATCAGCAGCCACAGGGGTGAAACCGCTCAGCTTGGCGAGCCGGGCACGCCATATATCGGCCTGCTGCGCCAAAACTTGTGGCTCGTAAGGCACGACCGGATGAGCGCCCCATATGGGGCCTGGCCAGGCGCGATCCGTCGCAAAGCGGGCGACATGGTGAAGATGGAGTTGCGGTACCAGATTGCCGAGCGCGCCGATGTTGATCTTGTCCGGGCTGAGGGCCTGTTCCATCAGGTTGGCAACAGCGCAGGACTCCTGCATCAGCTGTTGCTGCTGCTCCGGCGCCAGATGGTGAATTTCCCGCAGGTTGGTAACTCGCGGTACCAGGATCAGCCAGGGATACTGGCTGTCTTTGGCCAGCAAGACACGGCAGAGGGGCAGATCCCCGAGCCACCGGGTATCTGCCTGCAGGCGTGAATGCAATTCAAACATGAAAACCTCGTTGAGTACGATGAACAGAGCGCCTGAAAAAAGGAGTGTCCACGTTACTGCAACGGGCAGAAAACTTAAAGCTGTGGGACCGCCCAACCGATAAAGCGCTTGCGCAGGGCCGGATCGGCCTGGAGGAACAACTGCTGCAACTGCCCTTCCAGCTCGCTGGCAGCCACAACGGGTTGCGCCCCGGAGAGCGTAGCCGTTGGTTGTGTAGTCACAGCGACGGCCGTCAGCGCCGCCTTGCCGCCGCTGCGGTTGTATTCAGCCAGTTTGCCGTTCCAATCCACCCCTAGCAGCATGCCGCTGGTCACCAGCGCATCCTGCTGGATAGCAAGCGCGCGGCCATTCTCCTGCAGCGCTACCACAGGAGCCTTGGCATACGCCTGCATCCCCCGCTCGTCTCCCGGTACGCTGGCCGTCAGCTGCAAATGCTGATTGCTGCCCTGATAGCGAACCACCTGCGGCTCGGAGCGTACCTGCCGATCATTCTCGCTGCTGCTGCGACTGGGGATCACCCCCTCGAAGCGCACCAGCAGTTGCTGCTCGCCATCCGCCAGGGTGGCATGCTGCTCATCCTGCAAGGTGCCGTTGCTCACCGCGAGGATGCGGAAATTCTCCGGCACCTTCACTTCCACCATGGCCTGCACACTGCCAGCCCCCAACACTGCACAGAGCAGCACAAACCCGGTCAACCCTCTATTACTCTTCATTCCCGCTGATCTTCCTGATGCCGATGGTGGGCGCAGGGTAGCAGCCGAAGATGACAGAAAAATAACGCCGCTCAGAACAGGTAGTGGGGCCGCTCGGCAAACCACTGGGCCAGCACCTGCTTGAACAGCCGGATCTTGCGCGGCACCCGCCGCTGCTGGGCATGCAGTACATGGAGCTGATGCAGCCCGCTCTGCCATTCGTCGAGCACGGTCACCAGCTCCCCTGCCGTCAGCTGCGATTCCACCAGCATCAGCGGGCACTTGGCATAGCCCATACCGGCGCGCGCCAATTGCAGCACGGTGCTGTAGTGGTTGGCTCGCACCTTGCCCTGCACCAGAATGTGGGCCTCTTCCCCCTCACGGATAAAGTGCCACTGCTCCCAGGCCGGATTGTGCCCCTGCAATAGGCAGCTGCGCCCGCTCAGCTCATAGGGAGTGGCGGGACGCCCCTCTCGCGCCACCAGTGCGGGGCTCGCCACCACCACATCCTTGAGTCGGCCAAGAGGAAGTACGACCAGATTGTCCGGCACCTCGTTCATGGCGCGCAGGGCGATATCGTTCTCCCCCTGACTCATGTCGACCATCTGGTTGGTGAAATTGAGTTCCACCTCCACTCCCGGGCAGAGCGCGGCAAAGCTGGTCAGCAGTTCGCTCACCATGCGATCGCCGGTGCTGACCGGGCAGGTAAAGCGCAGTCGTCCGCAATCCTCTTCGGTCAGCGCCTGAATATCCTGCTCCGCCTGCCGAGCCAGCGCGAAGATCTCCCCCGCCTGCTGGTAGAGGGTCTTGCCCGCCTCGGTCAGACTGAGGCGGCGGGTGGTGCGCTGCAACAGTTGTGCATTGAGGGAGGTCTCCAGTGCGCTGACATGGCGGCTCAGCATCCCCTTGCTGACCCCCAGCGTATCGGCCGCAGCCGAGAAACTGCCGCGCAGCACCACTTCATAAAAGCTGGCCAGATGGGCGATATCCATCATTAGCTCCAATATGGAAACAATGGGTTTATTTTACGCGCTTTTTCGCATTTTCTGTTGCGCTAGAATCGACACATCCCAACCAGGAGTGATGCAGATGAAAATTGTGATTGTGGGTGCCTCCGGCACCGTCGGCTCCGCGGTCAGTGAACTGCTTGCCAAAGATCATCAGGTGATCCGGGTCGGCCACAGCCGTGGCGATGCCACGGTCGACATGCGCGATCCCGCCTCCATCAAGGCGCTGTTTGCCCAAGTAGGCCAGTTTGATGCACTGGTTGTCGCCAGCGGCAGCGTGGCCTTCAACGGCCTGACCGAGATGACCGACGAGCAGTGGCAGGTGGGACTGGAGAGCAAGCTGATGGGCCAGATCAACCTGACCCGAGCCGCCATTCCCTATCTGACTGACAAGGGTTCCATCACTTTGATCAGCGGTATTCTGAGCGAGGAGCCGATCAACTGGGGCGTGAGCGCCAGCACAGTCAACGGCGC
Source organism: Aeromonas sp. R3-1 (assembly GCF_040908345.1). Lineage (NCBI taxonomy): Bacteria > Pseudomonadati > Pseudomonadota > Gammaproteobacteria > Aeromonadales > Aeromonadaceae > Aeromonas > Aeromonas sp. R3-1. Next base: position 4,921 of record NZ_JBFODN010000139.1, on the reverse strand, counting down.
CATCGATCACTTTGTGAAAGCGGCCGCCTGCGAGCTGCCAAGGGGCCTTCGCATCAACGTGGTGAGCCCTACCGTGCTGGCGGAGTCGATGGACAAATACGCCGACTTCTTCCCGGGGTTCGTGCCGGTGCCCGCCGCCAAGGTGGCGCAGGCTTACAAGAAGTCGGTGCTGGGCATCCAGACAGGTCAGGTGTTCAGGGTCAACGGCTGATCGCCGCTCGCTTGCCGCCAGACCAGCAATAAAAACGGGCCCCATAGCGGGGCCCGTCTGTTTCTCTGCCTCTCTCCATCGCCACTGGCAAACGTTTGTTTCTAGGCGACAAAAAAGAGCGCAACCCTTAGTCGATCAGACCGTACTGATCGCGCAGCACCTCGATGATCTCCTGCTTGGGATTGGCAGAACGCGCCAGCTTGTGGCCGATGATCTTCTCGGCGATCCCGACATAGGTGTTGGAGATATCCATCATCACTTCGGTCGGCAGCTTGTTGTCGCGGGCCAGGGCAAAACGTTCCGGCATGCGATTCTTGTTGAGCAGGATGTCCGGATCTGGGAAGTGGTTGAGCAGCCACTGACGGAAACCCTCTTTGGACTTCTCGACGATCTGGCCGTCGCGCAGGGCCGCGCCATCCCAGATACGGGAGCTGTCGGGGGTGCCCACTTCGTCCATGTAGATCAGCTTCTCGTTGCCGGCGGCATCGTGGACGTAACCAAACTCGAACTTGGTATCGACGAAGATCTGATCCAGCCCGGCCAGCGCGTCGCTGATGACGTTGAAGCCCTCTTTGAGCAGCACTTCGTAGCGGTCGATGTCGGCCGGTTTGCTGAAGTTGAAGCCCTTATAATGGCGCTCGATATCGGCACGGGAGACGTTGACGTCATCGGCTTCCGGCACGCCATCCAGCCCTTTCAGCACGCCCTTGGTGGACGGGGTGATGAGGATCTCCGGCAGTTTCTGATCCTTTTTGAGCCCTTCCGGCAGGGTGATGCCGCAGAACTCGCGCTCGCCATCCTTGTAGGCACGCCACATGGAGCCGGTGATGTACTGGCGGGCAATCGCCTCGATCATCACCGGACGGGCTTTTTGCACGATCCAGACGAAGGGGTGCGGAATATCCAGAATGTGGCTGTCAGCCAGTCCCTTCTCCTTGAACAGCTTGAACCAGTGGCTGGAGATGGCGTTGAGCGCAGCCCCTTTGCCCGGTACGCCGTTCAGGCCATCCACACCTTGCCAGATGCAATCGAAGGCCGAGATGCGATCGCTGATCACCATGAGGGCGAGGGGCGCATCGGCCGGCACATCATAGCCTTTCTCTTTTATGAGCCGGGCACTGTCTTCGGGGGTCAACCAGTAGACACTGCGCACTTTGCCGGAATGGACAGGTTTATCGGTACGGATCGGCAAATCGTCATTCACCGCCAATACTTGATCTGCAAGACTCATGGCTAATAACACTTCCTGTTTGTGGGGGGTAAACATCGCGAGTCCCTCACCTGCGCGCTCTGTTTGCAACGGGCTGGCAAGGGGGCTCGTATCATCGAAAACCGCTCGGAATCCCCGCGTTTTCAGGGGGATTTTGATAACAAAACAGGGGCACAAGGCCCCTGTATTTATTCTGCTTTTGCTGCTGCCTGATCGGCCAGCCCCTTGGCGAACGCCTCGGACAGGCTGATATACATCTGGGAGATAACCCCGGACGATACCGGCTTCTTGTCCTTGTCGAACAGGGTGATGGAGGTCTTGCCTCCCGCCATTTCGCCAAGCTGGAAGCGGTATTTCTCCTCCTCCAGTTTGAACGGCTCGCTCCCTTTCGCCTTCCAGAACTCGGCACCCGGCTCTTCGTACTCGACGTCGATCCAGCCCAGTGACTGCTGGGTATCCTTGATGGTGAAACCGTAAGCGGGCAGCACCTGGTTGAGGCGACGCCACACCTGATCAAAGGAGCCTTCGGCAATCCAGGCGCTCAGTTCGTTGTTGTCCAGACCCAGTTGCAGACCCATGCCATCGTTGGACTTGTGCTGCTCGCGGGCTTTCAGCTGGCTGTCGTAATAGAGAGAGAACTGGTTCAGCACCCGCGCGGCATAGCGCTGGGCATCGGCAGGGGTCAGCTTGTTGCTGGTCTCGCCGTCGATGGTCTCTTCGTGATCCAGCACCCGGACCGACATGTTGACGGCGTGGCGCTGGGCATCGTTGCGCACGGTGAACTGGTAACGCTGACGGATTTTGAAGTCTTCGTCATCTTCACCCCAGCCATCGAGGGCGACTGTGTTGTCAAACCAGCCGGTCTGCAATACGCCATCCTGCTGATCCAGCTTCTCGGTGGTGACCTTGTATTTGGCCAGGAAGTTCATCAGGAACGACCAGGTATCGCGCTCCACGCTCTGGCTGGTGCTCAGGGCATAGAAGGCAACGGTCGGTTCGGTTGCGGTCTGCACCACCTGACTGCCCGGTACCACGGTCAGCAGCTGGGCTGGCGGGCGCACATCGACCTGGGCGCCGAGGGCACCTTCACGGCTGCTTTCGGGAAGCGGCGGGATGTCGTACTGGCTGTTGAAGGTGGGGGCACTCAATCCTGCGGGGATCAAGAACGCGCGGCCCTCGAGGCGGGCATCTTCATAACCGAAGTCGCGGTTGGCCATTTTGCGATCCTGGGGGGTGCTGCAACCGGCCAATACGGCCACAGTCGCAACGCTCAGCACCAGACGGGCTCTATTTCCCTTTCCATTAGATTTAAACACTCGCCATCAACTCCGCTGTGGTCAGTGCTCGCGCCATCAGCTGCTCGCCCTCGGGGGTGAGGTCAACCAGCGGCAGGCGCAAGGTGGCTGTTGCAATCAACCCCAGTTGGGCACAGGCCCATTTCACCGGGGTGGGGCTCGGTTCGCAGAACAGAGTCTTGTGCAACGGCATCAAGAGATTGTTGATGTCATGCGCCTGCCCGGCATAACCGGCCAGCGCAGCACGACACATGTCGGCCATCTGGGCCGCCGCAATATTGGTGGTGACCGAAATCACGCCATCGCCACCTTGCAGCATAAAATCACAACCAGTGGCATCGTCGCCACTGTAGAGAGCAAACTCCGGCCCGCACAGCTCGCGCAGCAGCGGAGTGCGGCTCAAATCGCCAGTTGCCTCTTTCAAACCGATAATGCCGGGAACCTTGGCCAGACGGGCCACTGTCTCCGGTTTGAGATCGCAACAGGTGCGACCGGGCACATTATAAAGAATTTGGGGCAGACCACTAGCCTCGGCGATCGCACAATAGTGGCGATAGAGACCTTCCTGAGTGGGCTTGTTGTAGTAAGGAGTCACCGAGAGACCCGCCACCACGCCGGTTTTGGCCAGTCGCTTTGCCAATTCAATGGCATGGGCAGTATTGTTGGAGCCGCAACCGGCGATGACGGGAATACGTCCGGCGGCATACTCAACGGTCTTTTCAACGACGGCGATATGCTCCTGCTCGCTCAGGGTCACCGATTCCCCTGTGGTCCCAACCGCAACAATGGCGCAGGTCCCGGCGCTGACATGATAGTCGACCAGTTTGGCCAGACTGGCCCAATCGACTTCACCTGAAGCCAGCATGGGGGTAACGAGCGCAACAATACTACCGCGTAACATGGACTTTTCTCCCGATTTTCAGGGGCGTAATGGTAAAGCTGACCCCTTTGAAAAACAAGGGAGAGAGGGGGCAAGCCGTGATACCATCCGGAACAAAAAGTAATGGACGAAAGTCGGCAGCGTCCCTCAGGGAGTGGTCATCAGGGCCGGAGGGTTGGCTTGCCAGCGCGGCTTTCGCAACGAAATAACGGACGAGAGAAGATTTATGACTCACTACCTGGTCGTAACGGCCATCGGCACGGACAGGCCTGGCATCGTCAATGAAGTGACCCGCCACGTCAGTGGCTGTGGTTGCAACATTGTAGACAGCCGCCTTGGCATCTTCGGCAATGAATTTACCTTTATCATGCTGCTCTCGGGCGACTGGAACAGCATGATGCAACTCGAAATCAGCCTGCCCCTGCGTAGTCAGGAGTGGGATCTCATCACCATGATGAAACGCACCGAGCGCCACCAGTCCCTGCAGTATGACGTCCGCGCCAGTGCCGACCTGTTGATCCGCGACGAGCCCGGCATCGTAAGCCAGTGCACCCAGTTCTTCAGCGAACATGGCTGGAACATTCAGGCGATGCAATCAATGACCCTGGAGCAGCAGCCGTTCAACCTGCTGAAGATCAGTTTTCAGCTCAATCTGGCCAGAGAGGGTGAAGTGGAAGGTTCGCAAACCGCCTTCGCCGAATTCTGTCGTCAACTGGGTGCCGAATCGTTCGAGTTTATCGTCAATCGCAAACACGCCTGAGGGCGTTTTACCCGAGGAGACCCCATGCAACCACTACACGCTGGCAGCCCCGCCCCCGATTTCTCCCTGCCCGACCAGAATGGCAATCAGGTCAGTCTCGCTGGTCTGCGCGGCAAGAAGGTGCTGGTCTATTTCTACCCCAAGGCGATGACCCCCGGCTGCACCACCCAGGCCTGCAGCCTGCGCGATGTGAACGTCGAGCTGGCCGCCCTCAATGTGGTGGTGCTTGGCATCAGCCCGGACCCGGCCAAACGGCTGAAAAAGTTCGAAGAGCGGGACCAGCTCAACTTCACTCTGCTGGCCGATGAGGACCACGCCGTCGCGGATGCCTTTGGCGTCTGGGGCCCGAAGAAGTTCATGGGCAAAGAGTATGACGGCATTCACCGTCAGAGCTTCCTGATCGACGAAGAGGGCAAGATTGCCCACCACTTCGACAAGTTCAAAACCAGCGATCACCATCAGGTGGTACTGGATTTCCTCAAGGGGTAACCCTCCCCTGCGTCATTGAAAGGCCTGCCATGCAGGCCTTTTTTGTCTGGTCAGTAGCCCCTTGCCAGCGGATTTT
>NZ_JBFODN010000138.1:0-2694 GCF_040908345.1 Aeromonas sp. R3-1 | reverse complement strand
CCTGGATGGCCGACTCCCTCAAGGAGAAGCGCTTCTCCCGTCTGGTGATGGAAGATTTGAAAGCTTGGGTGCAGCTTGGCCGCACTCTGGGTGCGGGCGCCGATCTCAAGGGATTGCTGGAGCGCATCGCCTTCCAGTACCAGTGCGCCATGACCAATCCGCAGCAATTGGGAGCCAAGCTGGCGGCCCTGCTGGAGGAGCTCTCAGCGGCAGGCTGGCTGGTGCTGACCGAGAGCGAGGTGAACGCCAAGCTGCGCCTGCAATCGGGCGGGCAGGCGAGCCTGGTGGTAAGCCACAGCGAATATGCAGGCCATATCGAGGACGGTGAGCTTGTCAAACCCCTCACCCTCTATGTGCGCGGTGACGAGAAGGTGCTGGCCGAGGCGGCCTTCAAGCACGGTCTGCTGCTGAGCCAGGGCAATAAGAAGACCACCCTGGTCAAACACCACAAAGCCTACCGGCTGATGCCGGACAACGCCCAACCGGCACTGGCACTGCTGAGCGAGGCTCGCCAGATCGCCTGATCCCGCCTGTTTTCAGCAATAAAAACGGCAGACCCTTGCGCAGGGTCTGCCGTTTTTTATTGTTCGATCTTTGGTGATGAGGTTGGGTAGTCGTTTAGCGGATCTTGATGCCAATCTGGCCCGCGTCACACCACTCGAACATCACCTCCTCGCTCTTGCCGCAGCAACTGCCACCACAGACACGGCTTTCACGCTTGATGACCCGCCCCTTGCGCATCCAGACGCCGAGCATGGCCTCCACCGCATCTTCCGAGGTGTGGAAGTGGCGAGCCAGATCACGCCGGCTCACCTTCTGCTGCGCGGCGAGGTAATCCCCCAGCTCGCGCAGGATCATAAGGTCACCACCTTGCGGGCGACGATGTCACCGTGACGGCGACCGGCCCACCAGAGCAGTCCCAGAGAGAGGCCGTAGCTGACGATCCAGAACAGGCTCTGCTCCGGATGAGCGGCAAAGGTCGCGACCTGATAGAAGAGGGTCGCGCACATAAAGGCCATGTAGTTGCACCATACCGCCGTCATCAGCGCCCACTGACGACCGGTTTCCCGCACCAGCGCGCCCATGGCGGCGGCGCAAGGCATGTAGAGCAGCACGAACAAGAGGTAGGCAAAGGCACCGGCCGCCCCGTCGAAGTGGGTCTGCATGTTGCCGTAGGTGGAGACATCCACCTCCTGAGCCTCGGCGGCAGCTTTCTGGTCGTCGAGGTTGCCAACATCAAGCCCCATGGGGTCGCTCGGGTTGATCTCCGCCAGATTGGCCGCCACGGCATCGATCGCCTCGTGGAAACTGGCCACCAGCGAGAACTCGCTCTCCTCCTCTGCATCGCCACCACCGGCGTAGAGGCTGTTGAGGGTACCGACCACCGCCTCTTTGGCGAAGATACCGGTGACGATACCGACTGTGGCCTGCCAGTTGTCATCGCGTACACCGATGGGGTGCAGCACCGGGGTCACTGCCTGGCTGATTTTGCTCAGGACCGAGCTCTCCTGCTCCTGATGGCCAAAGCTGCCATCGGTCCCCAGCGAGTTGAGCACGCTCAGCACGGCGACCACCAGCACGATGGTTTTACCTGCGCCAAAGACGAAGGATTTAAGCTTCTGCCAGGTCTTGATGGCAACGTTGACCGGACGCGGCCACTCGTAATCCGGCATCTCCATCAGCATGGAGTCGCTCTTGCCCGGCAGCAGGGTGCTGCGCAGCAACAGGCCGGTGAGCACCGCCACCAGAATGCCGATGAGGTAGAGACCGAACACCAGGTTCTGACCTGACTCGGGGAAGAAAGCCACCGCAAACAGGGCGTAAACCGGCAGACGGGCACCACACGACATAAAGGGGGCCATGGCGGAGGTCATCAGCCGCTCCCGCTCGGAGTTGAGGGTACGGGTCGCCATCACTGAGGGGACGGTACAGCCAAAGCCCATCAGCATCGGCACGAACGCCTTGCCCGGCAGGCCGAGGCGGCGCATCAGGGCATCCACCACGAAGGCGGCGCGGGCCAGATAGCCTGAACTCTCCAGCACCGCGAGGAAGAGATAGAGGCAGCCAATCACCGGAATAAAGGTGGTGACGGTCTGCAAGCCGACCCCGAAGCCATCAGCCAGAATGGCGCCCAGCCACTCGGGGGCATTGACCAGTCCCAGCAGGTGGTGCACCCCATCGACAAACAGGGCGCCGCCCATGATGTCAAAGAAGTCGATAAAGGCGCTGCCAACGTTGATGGCAAACAGGAACATCAGGTACATGACAAACAGGAAGAAGGGGATGCCAATCCAGCGATTGAGCAGCACCCGATCCAGCCACTCGCTCTGGGCCTCGGTGAGCTTGCCCTTCTGCTGACGAGCCTGTTGTACCCACTGGTGGATATGGCCGTAGCGAATATCCGCCAGCTGCAGGTCGATATCCTGTCCCTGATGGGCGCGAGCCACTACATTGGCGGCGGCTGCCTGCTGACCGGGCAGCAGGGTCTCCTGCATCACCGCATCCTCTTCCAGCAGGCGCAGGGCGCGGCCACGGGTAGTGAGGTGATGCGGGGCGAGCAGGGTCTCCAACTCCGCCAGATCGGTTTCAAGCGCGTGGCCGTAATCGAGCTGCAAGGCGGCTTGCGGCTGACCGATAAACTGCCGGATCTGCTGCTTGAAGGCGGCAACCTGCTTGCTGTTGTGGGCAGAGAGG
>NZ_JBFODN010000137.1:0-6913 GCF_040908345.1 Aeromonas sp. R3-1 | reverse complement strand
GACAAAGACGCTGGGAGTGGCAACAAGCAGGAAATAGAAAGGGAGCCGGTCAGGCTCCCTTTCTCATGGTTATGGCGTGGTTATGCGAACTGGCCGATCTGGGTCACAACCAGCTGACCCCAAATCCAACCTTATCTATTGGTCGCGGCCTTCATCCCTTCCACAAACTCTTTCAAACGAGTGAGCATATGCTCCGGGTTCTGGTGGTGGGTCTCGATGATCTTCACCACGGCGGAGCCGGAGATGGCACCGGCGGCGCCCGCAGCAATGACTTCACGCACCTGAGCCGGTTCGCTGATGCCAAAGCCGAGCAGGGCGGGGGGGGCGTTGAACTCGCGCAGGGTATTGATCAACCCCTCCACCGGCATGCCAGCCTTGGTCTCGGCACCGGTGACGCCAGCACGGCTCACCAGATAGGTGTAACCATTGCCAAGCTCCGCCACCTGTTTCAGGGTCTCGGCGTCGCCATTGGGCGGGGCGATAAAGATGCTGTCGATGCCGAACTTGTCGGCGGCCGCCTTGTAGGGGGCGCACATCTGCACCGGCACGTCGGCCACCAGCACTGAATCGACGCCTGCCTGCTGGCACTTCTCGTAGAAGCCGTCAATTTTGCGCACATAGACCAGGTTGGCGTAGACCAGCAGGCCAATGGGCAGCTGAGGGTACTTGGCGCGGATGCGGCCAAGCAGCTCGAAGCAGTCATCCGGGGTGGTGTGGCTGGCAAAGGCGCGCAGGGCTGCGCCCTGAATGGTGGGGCCGTCCGCCACCGGATCGGAGAAGGGAATGCCGAGTTCGAGGGCATCGGCGCCCCCTGCGACCAGCGCATCGACGATGGCCAGCGACAATTCGGGGGTCGGGTCACCCAGCATCACGAACGGCACAAAGGCGCCCTGATTGGCCGCGTCCAGACGGGAGAAGAGTTTTGCGTAACGGTTCATGACAAGGTTCCTTCTTTCTCGAAAATATCGGCAACGGTGAAGATATCTTTGTCGCCACGGCCGGAGAGGTTGACGATAAGCACCTGCTCTTTTTCCGGTTCACTGCGGGCCATCTTGAGGGCATGGGCCAGCGCGTGGGAGGACTCCAGCGCCGGGATGATGCCTTCGGATTTGGCCAGCTCCTGGAAGGCGTCCAGCGCCTCCTTGTCGGTCACCGAGGGGTACTCGGCGCGGCCGATGGCGGCCAGATGGGCGTGTTGCGGGCCGACGGAGGGGAAGTCCAGCCCCGCCGAGACGGAGTAGGACTCCTGAATTTGGCCCTGATTGTCCTGCATCAGGTAGGAGTGCATGCCAAAGAAGACCCCCTTGCTACCGTGACCGAGCGGCGCACCGTGCTCGCCGCTCTCGATGCCGTGACCACCCGGCTCGACGCCGATGAGGCGCACCGACGGCTCATCGATAAAGTCGGCAAACATGCCGATGGCGTTCGACCCACCGCCGACGCAGGCAATCACCGCATCGGGCAAGCGCTCTTCTTTCTCGAAGCACTGGGCCTTGGCCTCTTCGCCGATCATCTTCTGGAACTCCCGCACGATGGTGGGGAAGGGATGCGGACCGGCGGCGGTACCGAGCAGGTAGTGGGCCGACTCGTAGTTGGCGGCCCAGTCGCGCAGCGCCTCGTTACAGGCATCTTTCAGGGTGGACGAGCCTGAGTGCACCGGAATGACGGTGGCGCCCATCAGCTTCATGCGAAAGACGTTGGGCTTCTGGCGCTCGCAATCCTTGGCACCCATATAGACCCGGCACTTGAGGCCGAGCAGGGCGCAGGCCAGCGCAGTGGCGACGCCGTGCTGACCAGCACCGGTCTCGGCGATGATCTCGCTCTTGCCCATCCGCTTGGCCAGCAGCGCCTGACCCAGCACCTGGTTGGTCTTGTGGGCGCCGCCGTGCAGCAGATCTTCACGCTTGAGATAGAGGCGGGTCTTGGTGCCCTTGGTCAGATTGCGGGTCAGAGTGAGCGGAGTCGGGCGACCGGCATACTCGGTCAGCAGGGACTGAAACTCGGCGATAAAGGCCGGATCATCCTTGGCATCGACAAAGGCTTTCTCCAGCTGGAGCAGGGCCGGGATAAGGATTTGGGGTACATACATACCGCCAAATTCACCGAAAAACGGGTTGAGCAGGGTCATGGCTTCTTCCTTGTATTAGCTAAATCGAAACATCAAAAAGGGTTGCGTTACAGGTTGCGCAGTGCGCCGAAGGCGGCTGCAATCTTGTGCGCATCCTTCTGGCCCGGGGCACTCTCCACCCCGGAGTTGAAATCAAGGCCGAGGCATCCCACTTGTGCCGCTTGCAGGGCGTTGTCGGGATTAAGGCCGCCCGCCAGCATCAGCTTGGCTTTATCGAGATGGGCCAGTAGGGCCCAGTCGAACGCCTGACCGGTGCCGCCGCTCTGGCTGCCGACTTTCGTATCCAGCAGCAGGCGATCCGCCGGGTAGTCGAGGGCGGGCAGCGGCTCGCCGCTTGTGACTCCGATTGCTTTCCAGATCTGGCAGCCAGCGGGCAGCAGTGGGCGCAGGGTATCGATATAGGCGGCATCCTCATCCCCATGCAGCTGCACTGCAGAGAGCCCCAGCGCATCCACCGTCTTGGCGATGGTGGCGGGCTGGGCATTGCGAAATACTCCGACAAAGCTAAGCGGCGCACCCGCCATCACGGCGCGGGCGGCGGGGATGTCTACATAGCGCGGGCTTTTGGCCACAAAGATCAGGCCGCCGAACACCGCGCCCGCCTGATGGGCGGCGGCGGCATCTTCGGCGCGGGTGAGGCCGCACACCTTGTTCTGGCCCAGTATCAGCTTGCGTACAGCCGCTTCCAAATCCGGCTCGGCCATCAATGACGAGCCCACCAGAAAGCCCTTGGCGTGGTGGCGCAGATCCGCCACCTGAGCGCGGTGATTGATGCCGGACTCGCTGATCACCACCCGATCGCTCGGAATATCTTTAGCCAGCTGTTTGGTGCGGTTCAGATCGACGCTCAAGTCGCGCAGATCCCGGTTGTTGATGCCAATGACCGGCGCGCCCAGCGCGATGGCGCGGGTCAGCTCCTCCTCGTTGCTCACCTCGGTCAGCACACCCAGCCCCAGCTCCTTGGCCACCGCGAACAGGGCGCGATACCCCTCGTCGGTGAGCACCGAGAGCATCAGCAGGATGGCGTCCGCCTGATAGTGGCGGGCCAGATAGACCTGATAGGGGTCAATCATGAAATCCTTGCAGAGCACCGGCTGCGATACGCGGCTACGCACCCGCGGCAAAAAGGTAAAATCCCCCTGAAAGAACTTCTCGTCGGTCAGTACCGAGATGGCGGTGGCGTATTTGCCATAGATGTCGGCGATGGCCTCCGGGCTGAAATCGTCGCGGATCAAGCCCTTGGAGGGGGAGGCCTTCTTGCACTCCAGAATAAAGCGGGTGGAGTCAGCCTTGAGGGCCCCGACGAAATCCCGATCGCTTGGGGTCAGCGCGCGCTGGAAGCTCTCCAGCGGCTGTGCCAGCTTGCGGGCGGCGACCCACTCCTGCTTGGCCGCCACGATCTTGCCGAGAATGGTCTGGCTGATGGAGGCCATGTTCAGAAAAGCATGGGGGGCAATAAGGTCTGACATCTCGTTATCCTTGCGAAACTGGCTCTTGCCCTGTGGGCGTTCTGAATGACTGTTGTGCAATGTGGTGGCTGACATCATGCCTCCTGATGACCCGCTTCCTGATGGCTTAAAGTGGCGAGCCGAGCAGCCAGATCCGCTGCCTTGCCGCTTGCCAGCACCGCCAGCACGTCGGCCGCCGCGCTCTTGAGATCTTTCGCCTTGCCCGCCATCAGCAGCAGCGGTGCCACATTGGCGGCGATGGCGGCGTTGTGGGCCGGGGTGCCACGCCCTTCCAGAATGGCGGCGGTGATGGCGCGGTTCTCTTCAGGCTCACCACCCTGAATGGCGCTGACCGGATAGGTCTCGAGGCCAAAGTCAGCCGGGGTGAGCAGAAATTCGCGGATCTCGCCGTCACGGATCTGGGCCACCTGGGTCGGGCCGTGAATGGCAATCTCGTCCAGCCCGGCGCCGTGAACCACCATACCGGTTTTCAGCCCCAGTGCCAGCAGGGTTTCTGCGATGGGACGCACCAGCTCGGGGGCATAGACCCCCATCAGCTGATAGGTGGGACGAGCGGGGTTGATAAGCGGCCCCAGCACGTTGAACAGGGTGCGGGTCTTGAGGGCTTGGCGCACAGGCATGGCATGGCGCACCCCGGCGTGGTACTGGGGGGCGAACAGGAAGCAGATGCCGAGCTCGTCAAGGCAATGGCGCGCCTGCGCTGGGCTCATGTCGAGCTTGATGCCCATTTTGTCGAGCAGATCGCTCGAGCCCGACTTGCTCGATACCGAGCGGTTGCCGTGCTTGGCCACTTTCAGGCCGCAGGCGGCGGCGACCAGCGCCGAGGTGGTGGAGACGTTGATGGTGTTGAGGCCATCGCCACCGGTACCGACGATGTCGCAGAACTCGTAATCCGGACGCGGGAAGTCGCGCGCTTCCGCCAAGAGCGCCTCGGCGGCGCCGGCGATCTCCTCCGGGGTCTCTCCCTTGATCTTGAGGGCGGTCAGGAGACTGGCGAGCACGATGGGATCCACTTCGCCACGTACCACCTGGCCGAAGGCGTCGCGGGTACTTTCACGGCTCAGAGACTGACCCTGATAGAGGGTGTTGAGATGATGATGCATGTTGGTCTCCTTACCTTACCGCACGCTGCTTTCTGGACGGGTGATATGGGCGAGCGCCTGAGTCAGCAGGCGGGCCCCTTCCGAGGTCATGATGGATTCCGGGTGGAACTGGAAACCCAGCACCCGCTCATCCTGCTGCTCGATGGCCATGGGCATCCCCTGATAGTGGGCAATCACCGTCAGCTCTTCCGGTACATAGGTGGCGACCAGCGAGTGGTAGCGGGCCACCGGCAGCGGGCTCGGCAGACCGGCGAAGGCGCCGTGGCCGTTGTGCTCAATCAGCGAGCGCTTGCCGTGGACAATTTCGCCCGCCGCACCGACGGTGCCGCCGTAGGCTTCGCACAGGGCCTGATGGCCGAGACAGATGCCGAGGATGGGCACCTGACCACGGGCCAGCTTGATAAGGTCAATCAGGCAACCCGCCTCGTGGGGGGCGCCCGGGCCCGGCGAGAGCACCAGCACGGCGTCCCCTTCACAGGCTGCGATCTCGCTCATGATGCGGCTCGCCGGCAGGCTGTTGCGGTAGATCCGCACCGGATAACCGAGGGAGCGGAACTGGTCGACGAGGTTGTAGGTAAAGGAGTCGAAGTTATCGAGCAGGAAGATGTTAGTGACTGTTGATCCGGTACTCATTGGCTCACGTCCTTATGTTGCTCCTGCTGGGCGCTCAGGGCTTGCAGGGAGGTGCCATGGCTGGCGGCGATGGCGGCCAGTACGGCGGCCGCCTTGGCGCGGGTTTCGTCCGCTTCGGCTTGCGGCTTGGAGTCATAGACCACCCCGGCACCGGCCTGCACGTGGGCCACGCCATCTTTCACGAAAGCGGAGCGAATGACGATGCAGGTATCCATCTCGCCGGCACCGTTGATGTAGCCGACCGCGCCGCCGTAGCTGCCGCGGCGCTTGCCTTCCACCATGCGAATAAGCTCGCTGGCGCGGATCTTGGGGGCGCCGGTGAGGGTGCCCATGTTCATGCAGGCCTGATAGGCGTGCAGGGCGTCAAGGTCAGAGCGCAGGGTACCGACTACCTTGGAGACCAGATGCATCACGTGGCTGTAGCGATCCACTTTCAGCAGCTCCTTGACGTAGCGGGTGCCGGGCTCCGAGATGCGGGCGATGTCGTTGCGGCCCAGATCTACCAGCATCAGGTGCTCGGCCACCTCTTTCTCGTCCTGACGCAGCTCCAGCTCGATACGGCCGTCGAGATCGCGGTTGATGCTGCCATCGGGGTTGAAGCCGCGGCGGCGGGTACCGGCGATGGGGTACATCTCCACATCGCGGCTGGCGGCGCAGAATTTCACCGCGCTTTCCGGCGAGGCGCCAAACAGGGTGAAGCCCTCATCCTGCACGTAGAACATGTAGGGGCTGGGGTTGGTCTGCTTGAGGCGGCGATAGGCGGCCAGGGGACTCGGGCAGGGCAGGGAGAAGCAGCGGGATGGCACCACCTGGAAGATGTCGCCACGGCGGATAAAGCCCTTGAGCTTCTCCACCTCGGCGCAGAACTGTTTGTCGCTCTTGTCCACGCTCATGCCACCTGTCAGGGGCTGGGTGGTCAGCTCGGCGCAGAGGGGTTGCTGGCAAATCTGTTTGAAGTCGGTGAGCCGTTCGGTCAGGCGGGTGTATCTGTCTTCCACCTGGCTTTCGTCGCTGTCGCCGCCAAAGATGCAGGCCAGCAGTTGAGTGGTGCGCTCGATATGGTCGATGGTGATCAGGGTTTCGGCCACATAGAAGCAGTAGTCGGGGCAGTCGTTGCTCCCTTCCGGCACGTCGGGCAGATCTTCAAAGGAGGCGATCAGGTCGTAGGCGAAGCTGCCCGCCATAAAGAGGGCTTCTTTACCCAACTGGCAATCAAGCTCCCGCTGCAGGGTGCGCAGCACGTCCAGCACGCTGCTCCCCTTGAGGCGAGAATCTTCGTCCTGCTCCCGATCGGAGGCCGGGAAGTCGAGCTGCAGCTCGCCATCTACCAGCGAACGAGCCACCACCGCAGGCAGCCGCTCGGCCAGCAGGCTTTGCAACTGGGCGCCGTTGTCGTTCAGGCTGCGCACCCGCACGGTGCGACCACGGCACTCGATGCGCAGGCAGGCATCGACCAGCAGCAGGCTCTGTTTGCCCGCCTTGGAGTCGATCTCCACCGATTCCAGCAGCAGGTTGTTGGGGCGGCCCTGACAGAGGCGGGTATAGAGCGCCAGCGGATCGGCCACATAGGGGGCGTTGAG
>NZ_JBFODN010000136.1:0-11022 GCF_040908345.1 Aeromonas sp. R3-1 | reverse complement strand
ATGGCCGGGCAGCTTGTTTATTGTGGCTGCGCTATTGCACCTTGTGTGCATCGGCTCGCGCTGGCGGGATTACAACAACCCCTGGCCCAGACCCCGCAGCCGATCGCTCAGGGTGCCAGCCAGCAGCTGGCGCTGCATCCCCTGCCCCGCCAGCGTCACCAGCAGCGCCCCCAGCGTTGGCAGGCCGAGCCAGATGGCCCAGTGGAACTGCCACTGCCCCTCGAACCACCACCACTGCAGGCCAAAGGAGCAGAGCTCCACCACCATGGCGGCACAGAGCCCCGCCAGCGCACCACTGGCCACCAGCTCCCAGCGCAGCATCTTTTTCAGCAGGTCGCTGCTGGCCCCCAGGGTGCGCATCAACAGCAGCTCGCGCCGACGCTGAGCCATGCTGGCCTGGGTCTGGGTCAGCAGCACCAGCAGCGCGGCCACTGTCACCAGCCCCAGCATCAGCGCCAGCGCCCTACTCACTTGCTCCGAGACCTGAGTGAGCCGCGCAATCAGGTCATCCACATCGATAAGACTCACCGTGGGGTGACGGCGGATCAACTCCACCTCGGCAGAGCGCCCCGCCTCGGGCAGCCGGTAGCTGCCAAGCCAAGTGCTTGAGAAAGGGGCCAGCAGATCACCGGAGAAGATCATGTAGAAGTTGGGGCGCATGTTGTCCCACTTTATGCTGCGCAAACTGGTGACCTTGGCGCCGAAGCTGCGCCCCTCGATGGTAAAAGCGAGCATGTCCCCCAGCTTGATATCGAGTCGCTTGGCCAACTCGCTATCCACCGACACCTCGCCGGGCCCGGCAAGCCATTTCCCGGCCACCAGTTTGTTGTCGATTGGCAGGGTTGCCGTGGTAGTGAAGTTGAGCTCCCGATCGACCCCCTCGCGGCCACTGCTGGCCCCCTCGCCCACCGCCTCACCGGCGATATGGGTCAGCCTGCCGCGCACCATGGGGTAGAAGTCGGAGGTGTTGGCCCCGGCCGCCGCCAGTTCGCTCAGGATCCCCTCCCGCTCGTTCTCCGCCACATTGACCAGAAAACGGTTGGGCGCATCAACCGGGAGACGGGCTGAAAACTCATCCAGCAGATCGACCCGGGCCGCCCAGAGCAAGCCAAACAGCATCAGCGCCAGCGCAAAGCCCGCCAGCTGAAACAGGCCGCTGCTGCGCTCGCGCGACAGGTGGGCGAGCGCCAACCGCAAGGCATGAGGCCCGCTCACTTTTACTCCCAGCCGCAACATCAGCGCCGCCAGCAGGGCCAGCAGCCCCATCAGCAAGCCCATGCCACCCACCAGACCCAGCGCCAGCCGCACATCGGCGGTAAAGCCCCAGACCAGCGCAAACAGCCCGAACAGGCCGACCGGCAGGGCCAGCCAGGGGGGAATACCCGCCTCCAGCTCCCGGCGCAATACCCGCAGCGGCGGCACCTTCAGCAGACGCAAGAAGGGCACAAAAGCGAGCAACATGGTGATAAAGAGCGCTACCGCCACCCCCAGCGCAAAGGGGCGCCAGGAGGGGGGTGGCAGATCCGGCGGCAGCAGGTCCCCCAACAGTTGCAAGGTGATCCACTGCATGACGGTGCCCGCTACCAGACCCAGCAGCGCACCGATCAGCGTCAGCGACAGCAGCAGGGTTCCCATCAGTTGCCAGAGCGAGCGACGGGATGCCCCCAGCGTCTTGAGCAGCGCCACCATATTGGTCTGGCGCTCGGCAAAGTGGCGCACCGCAATCCCCATCGCCAACGCCCCCAGCAACACCCCGCTTAGCGAGGCGAGCCGGAAGAAACGCTCGGCATTGGCCAACGAGCGGCCCACTTGGGATTCGCTGTCATCCGGTTTGATCCACTTCTGTCCGGCCTGCAATTGCGGCAGCAGCCATTGCTCGTAACGGGCCAGCGACTCTCGCGGCCCCTTGAACAGATAGCGCCACTGCTGGCGGCTGCCGGGGAGCAGGGCGCCGGTCGCCTCGATATCGGCACTGTGGATCAGCGCACGCGGCGCCAGCAGGAAGGGGCTGAAGCCCTGATCCGGCTCCTCGCCAAGCAGGCCTGCCACCTTGAGCACCGTATTGCCCACCTCCAGCTCATCCCCCGTTTTAGCCTTGAGCAGCTGCATCACCCGGGCGGAGAGCCAGATCTCGCCGGGAGCCGGGGCGCGGGCAGGTTCCAGAGTGAGCTTGCCGTAGAAAGGGAAACCGTCGGGCACAGCCCGAATGGAGGCAAGCTGCAGCGCGTCGCCGTGAAACAGCATGCTGTTGAAGCTGACGGTGGTCTGCACCGCCAAGCCATCCTGTTTCGCTCGGGCCAGCCAGCCATCCGGCAGCGCAGCGGCAGTGCGCAACACCCGATCCGCTCCGATAAAGTCGCGGCCCGACGCCTTGAGTCCGGCATCGAGCCGATCCGCCACCAATGCCACACTCAAGACACACGCCACGCTAAGCGCTAGCGCCAGCACAAACCAGCGCAGCTCGCCGCTGAAACCTTCCCGGCGCAGCAGTCGCCATCCCAATCGCCACTGCATCATCCCTTGCATCTCCCGCCTGACCCGCAGCTCACCCCGTTACACCACATCATGGGCCACCTCGCGATCCAGCCGACCCGCCGTCATGACCACTTGCCGCTGGCAGCGTTCGGCCAGCTGATGGTCATGGGTTACCACCACCAGGGTGGTGCCGTGCTTGCGATTGAGTTCAAACAGCAGCTCGATCACCTTCTCGCCGGTCTTGCTGTCGAGGTTGCCGGTCGGCTCGTCTGCCAGCAGCAGGCTGGGACGGGTCATAAAGGCGCGAGCAATGGCCACCCGCTGCTGCTCACCGCCGGAAAGCCGTGGTGGCAGATGGTGCAACCGCTCGCCAAGCCCGACCGCCGCCAGCAGTTCACGGGCTCTTGGCTCGCAATCCCGCTCGCCGCGCAACTCGGCGGGCAGCATCACATTCTCCAGCGCCGTCATGGTCGGGAGCAGCAGGAACGACTGGAACACAAAGCCGATCTGCTCGGCGCGCAATCGGGCCCGCCCCTCCTCATCCAGCTCACCAAGGGATTTGCCGAGGATCTCGATCTCCCCCTGACTCGGCAGATCGAGCCCGGCCAGCAATCCCAGCAGGGTGGACTTGCCGGAGCCGGAGGCACCGACCAGAGCCACCGTCTCGCCGCTATTGACTTGCAGATCGATCCCTTCAAGGATGGTGAGGCTTTCCTGGCCGAGGCGAACCGATTTGCCGAGGCCCTTGACGACAATAATGGGGGTTGAACTCATGCTCTGTATCCTTTGTTCCAATTCCTTGATGACAATCCATAGCGGGAGTTGAATTGATGGTGCGTATTCTGCTTGCCTTGTTCGTTGGCCTCGGCAGCCTGCTCTCGTCGGCTCAGGCCCAGACCCTGCTGGTGCTGGGAGACAGCCTGAGCGCCGGCTATCAGATGCAGGTTGAGCAGAGCTGGCCCGCCCTGCTCAACCAGAAATGGCAGGAGGAGGGGGGCAAACACACCCTGCTCAATGCCAGCATCAGCGGTGAAACGACCCAGGGGGCGCTGGCCCGTCTGCCTGCGCTGCTGAAGGAGCACAAGCCGGACTGGCTGCTGATCGAACTGGGGGGCAACGATGGCCTGCGCGGCTTCGCACCGACCATTACCCGCCAAAATCTGGCCAGCATGATCGCGCTCGCCAAGGAGCAGCAGACCCGTGTGGTGTTGACCCAAATCCAGCTGCCCCGCAACTACGGTGCCCGCTATCTGCGCCAGTTCGAACAGATCTTTCCCGAGTTGGCCCAGGCTAACGATCTGCCCCTGCTGCCCTTCTTTATGGATGATATTGCGCTGCGCCCTGAACTTATGATGAACGATGGTATTCATCCCACCCCGGCGGCCCAGCCCCAAATCCGCGATAAAGTTGCCCGCTTTATGGAGCCGCTGCTCAGCCAATAAACCCGCCGCCTATCGCCAATATCCCATAACTAAACATCCCGCCAAAATCGGATGTTTTGAGCGGTCGACGATCTCTGCGTGGCACCTTGATTCAACCAATTCATCGCCAATACCCAATAACAACACATCCCGCCGAAGCGGGATGTGTTGTTATTGATTTAGCATAACCGGCAGGCAGCGTCTCAGCTTTCCAGTACCTGGCGCAGCCGCTCCTGGGCCACGCCGACCAGCAAGTCGGGCTGGAATTTGGAGATAAAGCGGTCGCACCCCACCTTCTTGACCATGGCTTCGTTGAAGTTGCCGCTCAGGGAGGTGTTGAGGGTGATAAAGAGATCGGACATACGCGGATCGCTGCGTACCTCGTGGGTCAGGCGGTAGCCGTCCATCTCCGGCATTTCGGCATCGGTGATCATCAGCAGGATCTCGTCGGTCACCTTCTTGCCAGCATCGCACCACCCCTTGAGCAGGGTCAGCGCCTGCAAACCATCCTGACACTCGATCACCTCAAGCCCAAGCTGACCCAGGGTCTCGCGCACCAGATTGCGGGCGGTGCTGGAGTCATCGACGATCAGCACTTTGCGGCCATGCATCTCGGGTAGGATCTCCCGATCCAGCACCTCTTCAGAGATGCGGATGTCATAGGTGATGATCTCCGCCAATACCTTCTCCACGTCGATGATCTCGACGATCTGATCCACTCCATCTTCGGGAATGCGGGTGATGGCGGTGAGGTAGTTGGCGCGCCCGGCAGAGCGCGGCGGCGGCAGGATATCCTTCCAGGTCATGTTGACGATATTGGCCACCTGCCCCACCAGAAAGCCCTGAATGGTACGGTTGTACTCGGTGATGATGAGGTTGGATTCACTGTCGATGGGCATGGGGCGCATACCGATGGCGCTGCGCAGGTTGATCACCGGGATCGAGGTACCGCGGATATTGGCCACCCCGCTGATATTGTGATGGGAGCCCGGCATCTTGCTCAGATGGGGCAACTTGACCACTTCCCGTACCTTGAAGACGTTGATGGCGAACATCTGACGGGTGCCGAGACGAAACATCAACAACTCGAGGCGGTTTTCACCCACCAGTTGAGTTCGTTGATCAACGGAATCCAATATACTCGCCATACGCTGATATCCATCTGATTATTAATCGACTCTATTATAGAGGCTGCCCGCCAGGAAAGGCAGGCGCATTTTCAACCAGAGCGACCAACCAGACAAAAAAAGTGAGGCCGAAGCCTCACTTATCTCATTGATTTTAAAATCAATAGCTACAGACAGACTTCCAGCTGCCATCGGTTGCCTTGGGCTCGCTGCTGGTCCACCAGTTTGCTTGCCACACTACCTTGTTATGGGTAATGCGATCGCCGCCATTGGCATGATCCCCCTGCGGCCAGCTCGGATAGGCCTTGTAGGCCGCCGGATTGACGTTCTGGCTGCTGCAGCTGGTGCCCGGATTCTCGCCGCCACCCGAGCCCAGCACGGCCTCCGGCAGGGTCGGGAACTCGGCCTTGAGACCTATGGTCTGGCTGCCACTGATGATGCGCATACCGCTCGGCACGCCAGCGGCGGGCAGGTAGTAGGTCATGGCGACTTCAATCTCGGCCCCCGGTGCCAGAGTCTGCCATCCCGGCAGGTTCATGGCGACCTTGTGGAAGTCCCTCTCGCCCGCAATGCCTTCCGAGTTGTCGTTGCCACCGCTCTCCACCACTTTCAGCCCCATGCCACTCTGATCCGTGATGGTGTCTGAGGTGGAGGTGGGCACCAGAAACTCGATGCGCGCGCCGCCCGGAATAGTCTGGGTCGACTTGTTGACCAGCTTGAGTTTCGGGTTAATCGGGTAGTTTGAGTCCCCTTCCTTGAAGCCGGAGAGGCTGACCTGGATGTCGAGCTGGGCGCTCGGCGCGGCCAGATCATTCTGCTTGGTGTTGTACGGAGTTGCCTTGGCAAACTTCTCATAAGCCAGGGTGGTCAGGGTACTGCCCATGCCGTACTCGTTCTTGGCCGGATCGAAGGCGTAGTCACCCGCCATCTCCCAGAACATCACGCCACCCAGACCGCGCTTGATGATGTAGTCGAGCTTGTGGCCCATTGACTCTTCATCTTCGGTTGAGAGGAACACCTTCTTCTCTTCGTTCCACAGCCAGGGCGCGTGGGCCTTCTCATCGTAGTAACGCACATACTTGCCCTGCATCACGTGAGCCGGATTGTTGGGATCCAGACCCCAGGCCGTGCCGTAGCTGGGCAGAGTCGTGATGCCGAGGCTGGCCGCATTCTCCAGGTTCTTGGCATGCCACATGGGCACGGCGCCACCGCCGATCTCTTTGCCGTTCTTGTCGAGATCATGCCAGATGTTGTCGATGCCGACCGCCCCGTTGCCGCACGGAATGGTGCTGCCACCTGTGCCCGGCTGGCACTCGTTCTGGCTCGGCAGGGCTGCCTTGCCACCCAACCCATGACTGCCACCGCTCACCCCCTGCCAACCGCGGGTGTAATAGGGCACACCGACGTTGATCTTGCCAGCCGCCAGCGCACCGCGGAAGTAGTGGGCAGACCAGGCGGCGTTGAGGTAACCGATACCGCCAAACTGGGTCTGGGTATAGACGCCCCAGTGAGAGAGCTCGGGGTCGGCATTGTTGTCGAACAGGGCCGCGTTGTGACCAACAAAGTGGTTCCAGGCGCCGTGGAAGTCATAGGTCATCAGGTTGACGTAGTCGAGGTACTGGGTGACCTGGAAGTTCTCCATCCCGCGCAGCAGATAGGCAGAAGCCGGTGAGGCGATGGTCAGCATATACTTGCGGCCATCTTCGTTACCGGCGTTGTCGAGCCGCGCCCGCAAGGTCTTCATCAGCACCTCGTAATTGGCAAACAGCTTGGCCCGGCACTGGTTGGAGAGCGGGAAATCGTTGGGGTTGCCCGCATCCTTCATCGAGGTGGGGTATTCGTAGTCGATATCGACCCCGTCAAAACCGTACTGGCGGATAAAACTCACCGCCGAGTCAGCCAGGGTATTGATACCGGCAGTATTGACCGAGCAGTCACCCTTGGTAGTGGCGGTGTAGAAGCCGCGGGTATCGGCCCAGCCGCCGACCGAGATGAGGGTCTTCACGTCCGGATACTGCTTCTTGTACTTCGACAGCAGGTTGAAGTGGCCCTTGTAGGCGAATTCAGGATCCATCTCGGCACCCGGCACGCCATCCCAGGTCATCTTGGTGGCTGCATCGTCCACCTTGATGGTGTGGCTCTGCTCATCCACCGCCGCGAAGGCATAGTTGATGTGGGTGATCTTGTTCCATGGAATATCGCTCACCAGATAGGCGGGCAGGCTGTTCTTGCCGGTGCGCCAGGAGGTGAAGTAGCCGATGACCCGGCGGGCATGGTCATCCCCCATGCACTCGTAGCCATCCGGGCGATAGACCTGGCGAATGTCACAAGAGAGGTTGCCACCGGTGGGCGGCAGCGCGGCCTCCTCGACATTGACGGTCACTGCCGCCGACTCGCCGCTCAGATTGCTCCTGTCAGTGGCCACCAGCTTGAGGGCGGCACTGCCTTTGGCATCCGGCGTCCAGTTCACCTGCCAGGGGGCAGTGGTATCTTCGCCCACCTTCTTGCCGTCGACATAGAGCTCGACTTTGGCCACATCGTTGTTGGCATCGGTGACGTTACCGCTCACCGCCACACTGCGACCCAGCGTCACCTTGGCGCCATTGGCCGGGCTGCTGATGCTCGCCTTGGGGGCCTCTGGCGCCACCACGGCGGCGACGTTGAAGCTCGAATCCGCTTCGCTCAGTACCTTGCCATCTTTATCCAGCGCGCGAGCCTTGAGGGTATGGGCCCCCACTCCGGCGGCGCTCCAGCTGGCACTCCAGGGCGAGGCGCTCGCCGTGGCGACCAGCTTGCCGTCGACAAGATATTCCACCCGGGCCAACGCCGTTACCGGGCCGCTCAAGGTCACCGCCAGCGCCACGCTGGCTCCTTCATTAAAACTGGAACCGGCAGCCGGTGAGCTGACGGCTACACCGAGCGCCGGAGGGGGCACCTCGCCACCATAGGGCTTCCAGGCATCTGCCCAGACCACCCCGACACCCGGCTCATAGTGATAGGGGGATGCCCCGCACCAGCCTGAATAGGGAAATTCTTTGCATTCATAGAGGGCACCGACGTTGCTGACAATATCGCCAGCCTTGTAGGCAGTACCGGATTTATAGGCGGGATAAGCGGCCTGAGCCCACGCGGGCGCAGCCGCAAGGGCGACCAGCATGGCAAGCCTGCTGGGTCTGAAGAGCTGTTGCATATTGTTATCTTCCTTGTTTTGTCTTGGCATTGGTCACCAAGGCAAAGAACAATCGCAACCTGCATGATGGGCGCAGACAACTGGCAATGGACCTGCCACACAAACCACCCCTCACCCAGGGAAACCCCGCTATCTGGATCCACGATCGAGACCGGAAGCATTGCGCCCCGACATCACTGCCGGTTTGCCCTTTACCTGGGTTCCGTGAGGAACGAACCCAGTATAGGAAGGCGACAAGATCCCCTCAATCTTTATTCTCAAAGAGAATTATCCCCTGCCACGAAAGCGTCATGATCACAGGGTTAGAATTGATTGAATTATCAAAAAAATCATACTGTTACTGGGATCATAAAAACGCTTTTCCTCATCTTCCCAGATTCGTTTAATGTGCGTTGGCTCACTGGTATGACATGCCAGAAATGTGACAATGCGCGCCCTTGGTCAACGAGCCAAGGCTATGGAATCACTGGCAAAAATAAAAAAGGAACACCTATGAAAGGTACTCGTACCCTGCTGTCGCTGGCCGTGGGGCTGGCGCTTGCATCCTCAGGCGCCCATGCGGCATTTGTCTGCCCGTCCGATCCGGCTCAACTCACCCCCATCCCGACCATTCAGGGCACAGGCTCCGCCAGCGCGCTGGCCACCAAGACCGTGACCGACAAGAACGGCAATGTGACCGGTAAAATCAGTACGGGCACCTTCAACGTTCGCGGTATCGTGACGACGCTGGGCCAAAGCCTGACCAAGGGTTTCTATCTGACCGACCCGGTGGGCGATGGCAATGCGGCCACCTCTGATGGCATCTTTGTCTATCTGAACGACAAGGACTTCGCGACCAAATATAAAGACGTCAAACCGGGGAGCGAAGTCTGTCTGGAAGCACAGGTGCAAGAATTTTACGGCGGCACCCAGCTGACCCCGTTAGTCGACAAGGCCACCAAAAAAGCCCACTTGCAAGTCACCGCACAAGGGCTGAATGTGCCGACCAGCGTACTGCAGGTGAATGAAGGGGGGACGCTGGCTCAAGCGCTCAATCGCCACGAAGGGATGCGGGTACGTCTCGACAGCAGCAGTGACCTGCACCTGAGCCGCAACTACGGCTTCGACTACAAGGTCTATCGCAACAACGTAGAGTTGGCCCACAAAACCCCGCTGATCAAACCGACCCAACTTCATGTTGCCAACAGTGCGGACGCTGTCGCACTGGCCACCAAAAATGGCAGCAACCGTCTGGTGGTTGAGTCTGATTACAAAGCACCGGATGGCGTACTGCCCTGGTTCCCGAGCTGGGATGCCGATCAGGGATATCTGCGCATCGGTGATCAACTGACCGGGCTGGAGGGGGTAATCGTCTATAACAAGGATGCCTTCCGTCTGGTAGTACCGAGCGATGTCACCCTGACTGCCGGCGCCCTGCTGCGCAGCCCTGAAGAGGATCGTCAAGACGCGCCGGCTCGCCTCTCTGGCAGCGATCTGCGGATCGGCAGCTTCAACGTGCTCAACTACTTCACCAGTCACTCCAGCATCGGCGGCGCACTCAATATCCTGTGCAAGGATCAGGCGGATGCCGACAACGCCAAAGGTTGCAACCGGGGTGCCAAGAGCCAGCCCGAGTTCGAGAAGCAGCGCACCAAGATCGTCAATGCCATCACCGCAATGGATGCCGATCTGCTCGGCCTGATGGAGATGGAGAACAACGGCTTCGAGGATAACTCGGCCCTCCACAATCTGGTGACCCGCCTCAACGAACAGCAGAAGGATGCGAGCAAACACTACGCCTATGTGCGTCTGCCGATCACAGCCCTTACCGATGGCAAGTTCTTCGGCGGCGACGCCATCATGGTGGCGATGATCTACCGCCCTGCCCTGCTCACCCCCAGCGGAGATGCCAGCGTCATCAAGCTGCCGGAGCAGCGCTACACCACTGGTGGTGTGGCCAAGACAGCCGGTCAGCGCGACTCGCTGGTTCAGACCTTCACCCTCGCCAAGAGCAAGGAGCCGCTGACGCTGGTGGTCAACCACCTCAAATCCAAGGGGTCAGGCTGCTACGAAAATGGCGATGGCAAGACAGAACCGGCCGACCTGCAGGGCAAGTGTACCGAGTTCCGCGTGAGCGCGGCCAAGGTGCTGGGTGAGGCGGTCAGCAAACTGCCGGGCCAGGTGCTGCTAGTTGGCGACTTCAACTCCTACGCCAAGGAAGATCCGATCCGGGTGCTTACCGACTACAACCCAGCCACCAGCGAGCGGAAGATCGTATCGGCCTCTCACACCTTTATCGGTGAGCAGTCCTATGAACAGCTCGGTCGCGAAGTGACTCGCAGCTACGGCCTGATCGATCTCAACGTCAAATTCAACAAGGAGAAAGCCATCTCCTACAGCTACGACGGGGAGCTGGGCACCCTGGACTATGCCCTCGCCAACCCGGCGCTGGCCAGCAAGGTGGCAGGTGTCGCCGACTGGCACATCAACTCCTTCGAAAGCTCCCTGTTCGAGTACGGCAGCAAGTACACCGGCTCCCTGCTCAAGTCTGACAACCCCTTCAGTGCCTCCGACCATGATCCCATCATCGTCGACCTGAGACTGGAGAGCGATGCCACCAAACCGGACACCTCCTCAGGCGGTGGTGCACTGGGACTCGGCCTGCTGGCCCTGTTACCGCTGGCCTGGCGACGTCGCCGTTAACCCCAAGCGCATCTGAATAGTGCAAGCAAAGCCCGCGAGTCTCGCGGGCTTTTTCATTCAGGTCATTGGATTTACAAATGAAAGGCGCGGGCGTATGGAGAAAATAAATGATGGAGAAAACAAAAAG
>NZ_JBFODN010000135.1:0-2520 GCF_040908345.1 Aeromonas sp. R3-1 | reverse complement strand
GTGTGTTCGGGGATAGTTGGGCCGTAGCGCAAGAGCTGGCCCAAGGTCGCTCGCTCGGGGGGAGAGAGGGGGCTTGTCAGCTCGGCAAAGTGCACATACTCGGCATAGACATCCTCTATCTCTACTCCGCTCTCTACTCCACTCTCATTTCTCATCTGTGCGAAGCGTTGCAGCAGTTTTTGGACACGAAAATCAGACAGTGCTGGGGCACCACGCAAGATATCCATATGACCTTTCTCACCAAGTTTTAAAGTGGGGGGGAATTGAGACGCGCGTATTATAGGGATCTGGCTCACAGCGGACAAACGTTTTTCTCACTTCGTGCAGTGTGACTCTGCGCACACTCTCTGGTATAAAGGTGCCTCTTTTTTGACAAATGCCGATTTTTTCAACAAAGGTACTCACCTACTTGCGCTGCATTTTTCGACTGTTTATCGGGCTGTTGTTGACGCTGACGCTGGTTGGCTGCGACTTCTATAGCCCCTCCAGCCAGCTGGAGCAGATCCGCCAGCGAGGCGAGATCCGGGTTGGCACCATCTATGGTCCCACCTCCTATTACCAGCGTGACGACCTCGCCCAGGGGTTCGATTACGAGCTGGCGCAAAATTATGCCGACTGGTTGGGGGTGAAACTCACCATCATCCCGGTCGACACCACTGACCAACTGGTCACCCTGCTGAAAAAGGGCAAACTCGATCTGGCGGCTGCCGCCATCATGGTCACCCCCGAACGGCGCGAGCTGTTTCGCTTCGGCCCGGGCTTCTACCAGGTCTCTCCCAAACTGGTCTACCGCAACGGCAAACCCAAGCCGGCCTCATTGAACGACATCAAGGGCAAGCTGGTGGTGGCCGCCGGCTCCACCGGTGAAGATCTGCTCAAAGAGATGAGCAAAGAGAATCCGAAACTAGCCTGGAGCACCAGCGACAACGCCGATGTGGAGGAGCTGCTCAAACAGGTGGTGGATGGCAAGATTGACTACACGGTGGTGCAGGATACCGTGCTGGCCCGTACCCAGCGCTACTACCCGGAGCTCACCGAGGGGCTGACCCTGGCCCAGAAGCAGACCGTTGCCTGGGCCATGAGCAAGCTGCCCGATGACAGCCTCTATGCCAGCGTGATCGACTTCTTCGGTCAGCGTTTTATGGATGGTGCCATCGCCAAGCTGGACGAGAAGTACTTCGGCCACGTGCAGAACTTCGACTTTGTCGATACCCGCACCTTCCTCAAGCGCGCCAAGAGCCTGCTGCCCAAGTACCAGCCGCTGTTCCAGACTCACGCCAAGAATATCGACTGGCGTCTGCTCGCCGCCATCAGCTATCAGGAGTCCCACTGGGACCCGCAGGCCCGCTCCTACACCGGCGTGCGCGGCATGATGATGCTGACCGAGCCCACTGCAAAAGCGATGGGGGTCAACAACCGCCTTCATCCGGAAGAGAGCATCAAGGGTGGCTCCCTCTATCTGCAACAGATGATGGAGAAGGTGCCGGATTCGGTGCCCGATGACGAGAAGGTGTGGTTTGCCCTCACCGCCTACAACATAGGTTACGGCCACATGATGGACGCCCGCCGCCTGACCAAAGAGCTCGGCAAGAATCCTGACGCCTGGAGCGACGTGAAAGAGGTGCTGCCGCTGCTGCAACAGGCGCGCTGGCACCGCAAGGTGCGTTACGGCTATGCCCGTGGCAGCGAGGCGCGCAACTATGTCAACAACGTGCGCCAGTATTACCAGAGTCTGCTCTGGCTCGACAACGAGCAGCAGAAGGCACATCAGCGGGAGAGTCTCGACAACGACAGCGAGCCCGAGCTGGCCGAGCGCCCCACCGCCATTGCCGAAGTGGTCAATCAAATCACCATGCGCTAACCAGCCATTATTCGGCTGTTTTCACGCAAACTTCTCTGTTACCATCGATTCACATCGGAGCCTATCCGAAATCGCATTGTTTTCATTATGTTGAGAGATTAAATAACAGCAATTTCGGATGGGCTCCATCAATGACCCAAGGCCGGGATGGCCACCTGAGTTGGGAGGAGACCAAGATGCAAAAACGTAGAAAAATCAGTCTGGTCAGAAAAGCGAAGTGCAGCTGGAGCCCCAGACGCAAACTCAAGCTTAATGACATCAAGCGCAATCTGTGGCGCAGAAATCGATCCTATACCCTGCTTATTGCAGAGCACACAGCATAAACCCGGCATTCGCCGGGTTTTTTATCTTCTTTCTCACCTGATTATCGTCTTACACCAGCGCAGCCTTGAACTGTACCGACCGCTTGGAGATCAGGGAGTTGCAGTGGTTGCAGAAGTAATCCACTGCGCCGCACGCCTTGAGACGCTCCAGCTCCTGCTGGCAGGTGGGGCAGATGGCCGTAACGTGAACGTTAGCCTGGCACTGGCCACAGGTTTGCTCCTTGCTGCGGGTATCCAGTTCAGCTTGGCATGACGGACAAAGCAGGGCTTCCATAATCAACTCCTCGAAAAGTGGATCTGCCATGGTCTGGCTCCATGGCAGATCCCCCTCCCCTT